>CAYVXD010000075.1:0-6560 GCA_964454265.1 uncultured Candidatus Sumerlaeota bacterium
CCCAGGCGCAGGCCGGCGGAGCTGAGAAGGCTCTACGGGGGGCCGGCTTTATCCCTTGATTGCCAGAATGGTGGCGAAAAATCCGGCGGAGCGCTTTCAAACTTACGATGAACTTCTCGCCGCGATTCGTGACCTCACTGCCTGGCAATCTGCTCCTACATATCCAATCCCTTCTCTTACACAGCGGCCTGCCGGGCGTCGGGCTCGTGCCTTACTTATCGCTACCCTCATGTGCATTGCTATAGGCGCAGCATACTGGCTATCAGGCCGTTGGCTGAACCTCTCGCCATTCAGCAACGAAAGGCCCGCCACGCATCCCGACCTGTCGCAGCAAACGCAGAGCCAGGATACACCCTCCGACATCATGCCCCGGCCTTCAGATCCATCCGTCTCTCTTGCCGCTGCTTCTTCCTTTCAACCACCGCCGCCATACACACAGATTGGAACGCAAGCTGGGAACTCCGGTTTTGTTGCCGAGCTGCGCACACTCGGGCATTTCAAATCGCAATTCGCGTTCAGCGAAGCCCTGGCACACATCCGCAAGCTCCAGATGGAGGCCGACGATCCGAGGGGAAAGAAACTCCTCAGTGACATAGCCGGTGTTTTCAGCCATCTTGAAAGTTTCAAGTCGCGCCTCATTCGGAGAATTAACCAACAACCAGCGCCTCTAAAACTTGGCAGCGACCGGGTGCTCCGCATCCTGCGCGCCGATGATGCAGGCCTCACCTGTGCCCTCCAGAGCGGTCGCAAGATGGAGAAGGCCTGGCACACTATAGAGCCAATTGCTCTGCATCGCCTGGCAGAGAAACTCTTTGGCCAGTCGCGCCAGGAAGTTCTCGAGCTCGCTCTCTTTTCTCGCGCATTTCAACTCCCCCGCGATCGGCTCCCCCTGAGACGCCCTGCTCGGTCATCCGATAGGCTTCAAGAGGTGCATAAACTCCTTGATGCAATAAAGCGATGGGAACAAGCCACTCGGACAGATCCCTAAAGGATGGGTGAACGTCTGCACGCTAGCTGGAAGACAAGACACAGGAGAAATAGAGTAGGGGCACGCCGCGGCGTGCCCCTACAATTTCATTCCTTTCAATGCCGTAAGATTTTCCTCTGTGTCTCTGCGCCTCCGTGGTTATTTTAGCGGCATGGCGCAAACCCGCCAAGAGATTAAGGGAAATTGTGTAACCCTAAATCGTGTTTTCTTTGCGTCTTTGCGCCTTTGCGTGAGATAGAATGAGGGCGTATGGCAATACGCCCCTACAATTTCATTCCTTTCAATTCCGTAAGATTTCCCTCTGTGTCTCCGTGCCTCCGTGGCTATTCTGCCCCATGACGCCAAGTTGCCAAGAGATTAAAAAGCACCTGAAAAAAAGAACTATCAAACCACGACGGCACGACGCGAATGCGCCTTAGGCGCATTGAGAATTCAGAATGTTGAGGCGACCCACCCGCCGCGGCGGGTCGCCCCTACTCCCGTCGTGTACGTTGTGTCGTAGTGGTTAGAATTTCATTTTGAAAGTGTCTCTAAGGTAAATTGTATAACCCTAAATCGTGTTTTCTTTGCGTCTTTGCGCCTTTGCGTGAGATACAACAAAAAAACGCGCAGTTAGTCAAACAGAGCGAAACGGAGACGTACATGTGCCATATTTTTCAGATAGAATGGGGGCGTATGGCAATACGCCCCTACAATTTCATTCCTTTAAATTCCGTAAGATTCCGTAAGATTTCCCTCTGTGTCTCCGTGCCTCCGTGGCTATTTTAGCGGCATGGCGCAAAGCCGCCAAGAGATTAAAGAGCACCTAACAAAAAGAACTATCAAACCACGACGGCACGACGCGAATGCGCCTTAGGCACATTGAGAATTCAGAATGTTGAGGCGACCCACCCGCCGCGGCGGGTCGCCCCTACTCCCGTCGTGTACGTTGTGTCGTCGTGGTTTATACGCCTTGGGCGTATTAGAATTTCATTTTGAAAGTGTCTCTAAGGTAAATTGTATAACCCTAAATCGTGTTTTCTTTGCGTCTTTGCGCCTTTGCGTGAGATACAACGAAAAAACGCGCAGTTAGTCAAACAGAGCAAAACGGAGACGTACATGTGCCATATTTTTCAGATAGAATGGGGGCGTATTGCAATACGCCCCTACATTTTTTCTCTGTGGCTCCGTGGCTATGAGAATATTCACTCTTGCGCGCTGCAGCGCAGTTTTGGTAGAGATTAATCGAGCGCGGACAGACAAGTGCGAGACCCGGTTGAGGAAAACGTCTTATGAGCTTCGCGAGTAAAGTCTATACATTCCTTGGAGTCGCTTTTCTGATACTCGGCTGGATATTGCGCAGCCACATCATCAGCGTTAGCGTAATACTCAGCTTCATAGGCGTTTTTTTAATACTCCTCGGCTTATTCTTCCGCGAGCCCTAGCCCCTGGCGCGCTGTGGCGGGCCGGTCTCCCATGCTGCCTGTAATGTAAACCGACCAATCAACAATGTTCATTTTTCATATGTAGCAATTCTTTTCTTGACTTCCCATAACACCGATGTTATCTTTTAAATTAAGAACTGGAACTCAGTGAACAGGTTAGAAAGATGAAAAAGTGCAGGTCTGACATCGTAAACTTATTTTCTATTTTCAAGACCGCAGGCTTCTTTCTTTTACTTTTTCCCCTGATATCGCAGTCCGCGGTGATCACCGTCCCTGGAGATTATTCAACAATTCAAGGAGCGATTGATGCGCCCACTCATGGCGACGAAATCATCGTATCGCCTGGCGCTTACTATGAAAATATCAATTTCAATGGGAAGAATATCGTTCTGCGTTCAACCAACCCAACAAGTGCAACGGTGGTTTCAAGCACAATTATTAATGGCGGTGGCTCCGGCTCGGTGGTTACTTTCTCCGGCACGGAGCTGGCCACTTGCATGCTGTCCGGCTTCACCATAACCAACGGTAATGCTCAGAGAGGCGGTGGTATCCGAGGATACGGCACACATGCGACTATCCAATATAACAATATACAATTTAATCTAGCCTCCGCAGGGACGGAGGAAGCTCTTGGTGGGGGACTTTATAACTGCGACGGCACAATCCAATATAACTACATCTCAGGAAATCAAGCCTCAGGAGGATATTGGGGTGCTTTCGGCGGCGCACTCTGTGGTTGTCATGGAACAATCCAGTATAATCATATTTCAGGGAACAGTAGTGATGGCTTTTATACTCATTGGGAATTTATGCCATATACCTACAGCCGCTTCTGGTCTTATTGGAATAATGGCTATGGCGGAGCATTAGCCTATTGCAATGGCAACGTTAATGGCAATATTGTCCGCGACAACGAAGCAAATCACGCAGGCGGGCTCTATGAGTGCAATGGCACTATCTACAATAACAGCATCTCCGAAAACTCAGCGAATGCATCATGGTCGCTTTCGGAGTTTGATTGGGACATACTCGATTATATATATTCGTATGGTTATTGTGGTTGTTGTGGCGGACTATACGCATGCGACGGCACCGTCCAGAACAATTCCATCACACGCAATTCATCCAATGACATAGCCGGCGGACTTTACCGTTGCGGCGGTGCAATCAAGAACAACATTATATCTAGAAATTCCCCCGGCGGTCTATGCGAGTGCGACGGCACTGTCCAGTATAATACCATCTCCGGCAACTCGTCTGGCAAAGGCGGGGGGCTTTACCATTGCAATGGCACCATCAAGAACAATACTATTCGTGACAATTGGGCTTTTTGGGGCGGGGGCCTATACGAGTGTGAAGGAACCATCCTGAACAATACCATCTCTGGCAACCTAGCTACTAAAACCAGTGATGGAAGCGGCGGCAATGGTGGGGGTCTCCATTCGTGCCAAGGCGTGATCCAGAGCAACACCATTGCGGGCAATACGGGCGGCGATCATGGGGGCGGGCTATATCATTGCAAAGGATTCATTGCCAATTGCATCATCTGGGAAAACGCCGCTTCTACTACCAGCGTCAACCAGCTTCATTATTGTAGCACTCCCATTTATAGCTGCATCCAGCATTGGACAGGAGGGGGCAAGGGGAATATCTCTTCCGATCCCAGATTTGTTGATGCGTCCGGTGGAGATTATCATCTCCTGCAAGATTCCCCATGTATTGATGCTGGCAATCCGTATTATCTTCTTGAAGAACATATTGTTGATATAGATGGCCAGTGCAGAATAGCTGGGAGCTCATTAGATATTGGAAGCGATGAGTTTGGAAGTTCGCTGGACAGCGATGGCGACCTTCTGGCGGATGCAGATGAGGCTGCGCAAGGTAGCGATCCGAATAACGCCGACACTGACGATGATGGTTTAAAAGATGGTGTGGAAATGCTTCGTGGGACAAACCCTGCCTTGCACGAGACTGCTAGTGCCATTTTCATCCCGGCAAACTATCTCTCCATTCAACAGGGCCTATTCCTGGCTTTCCCTTCGGAAGTAGTTACCGTATGGCCTGGTACCTACAGTGAAAATCTCCGTTTTCCAGGGAGGAATATAATCCTGCAGAGTATTAATCCCCTAGATGAAGCTATCGTAAACAGCACGGTAATTGATGGCGAAGGACGATATCCAGTAATATGCTTTATGGGAACGGAAAATGAAACGGCTGCTGTGAGAGGTTTTACGATTCGCAATGGAGCTGCACTCTTTTATGGTGGTGCAATTTGTGGCAATGGCTCCCTTGCTACTATTGACAACAATAATATTTTGGCCAACTCGGGATTATATGTAGGTGGTGTCTATGACTGTGACGGCTTAATCCGAAACAATGTCGTCTCGGAGAACTCCGGGACCGCGCTTAGGGATTGCGATGGGCCAATCTTAAACAATATCATTACTCGCAACTCAAGAAGCGGCCTTTGTCGCTGCCATGGTCTCGTCAGTAACAACATCGTCTCAAAGAACTCCTATATCGGGCTCGCGGATTGTGATGGTACCATTCAGAATAATATCATTAGTGATAACTCGGGCGGCGGGTTAGACTATTGCAGTGGGATCATCCAGAACAATGTCATCTCGGGCAACAGATTTGGGTGGGGCGGCGGACTGCATTCGTGCAATGGCACCATCCAGAATAACATCTTATTGGGGAACTCTGCATACTATGGTGGTGGGCTTCACAACTGCGATGGCACCATTCAGAACAACACAATTTGGGGCAACTTTGCCGACAACTATGGCGGCGGTCTGTACGATTGCAATGGCACAATCAGAAACTGTATTATCTGGGAAAACACTGCTCCTTCTCGTGCTCAAATTGCAGGCCTAACGGCACAACCTACGTACAGCTGCATTCAGGATTGGACAGGGGGTGGCATTGGCAATATATCAAGATATCCTGAATTTATTGACCCTGGTAATGGAGATCTCCATCTTCGCCCATTTTCTCCTTGCATTGACGCTGGGCGTAATATTCCTGGCTTAAGTCAAGACTTTGAAGGAGACACCAGACCATATGACGGCACTTCTGAGCCACGCGGTGATGGCTCGGATTTCGACATCGGTGCAGATGAATATGCTGGGTTTGGAGCCAATCCAGTCGCTGCTCTGATCACACACTACTATAGCTGCATTCTCAATCGTGTGCCTGAACAAGTCGCTGTACCAGCATGGAAAGGCTACTTTGAGTATTCTCTGGACTTCAACGTCGGCGCGCATTTTATTGCAGGAGATATAGGCTGGAGAATTCTCTTATCTGCAGAATATGCGGGTCGAAACCGCTCGCGAGAGGAATTCATTAGAGATTGTTATCGTGCGTTTCTGCAGCGCAATGCGAGCGCGGATGAAGTTACTGCCTGGCTCAATGGCTCGTGGAGCCGGGATGAGGCTATATCTATTTTCATAAACTCCAATGAGTTTGTAAATCTGATAATAAGTCTATTGCCTGGTCATGAGGGCGATGCAGTACGCAATTTTATCGCCACGATGTATATGGGGATTTTGGAGAGACTGGTTGATGGCGGAGCCGTAGAGGCCTGGGACGCCATGTTTAGAGATACTTCCGACAAGAGGGGTGCGGCTAAGGGGATAGCCAGGATACTCTTTGGCTCAGATGAATACACGAGTAAGAGTCCAACGAACAGAGATCGGGTAATTTGTCTGTATCGGGGGCTGCTCGGGCGTTTTCCAAACTATGACGAGATCTCATATTGGGAGGAGGAACTGAATTCAGGCAGAGCGACGCTTGAGGAGCTTATTGACATTTTCTGCGAATCTGAGGAGTTCACGGCGCGGTTGATCGAGTTCTTCGGCACCGCTGGTTCAAGTGCTTCGACTGAAACGAGAGACGAGATCGAGCACGAAACCGAATCCTCCCCAACGCCACCTCAAGAAAGCCCCATAACGGAGGTTCCCGATTGGGAATATTATTAAGAGCCCATAAGAAAAATGGTTCTGCATAAAAAATTGAACCAATGAAGGGACAGGTTTGAAACCTGCGCCCTACTAAATCCGCATGTATCTGTGGTTACAATAATAGCTCTTGTATTTAAACCACAGATAAACACAGATGAACACAGATAAACACTTAAGGGGCGACCA
>CAYVXD010000075.1:6570-18810 GCA_964454265.1 uncultured Candidatus Sumerlaeota bacterium
CGACCACAAGGGTCGCCCCTACACCATTTCTAACGTGCTGTACGTCGTGCCGTCGTGGTTCTTTTTATGTGCTCCAAGACATTGCCCCCCCACCGTTGCTGCGTCCAACTATTCAGTCAGGGCAAGGGAAGTTGCCTCTTCGAGAGTCGTAAGTCCTGAGGAGATTCTTTCACACAGGTCGTCGCGGAGGATCTTCATCCCAGCCCGCACAGCCATATCTTGAATCACCTGGGTTGGTGCTTTGCGCAAAATGCTTTCCTTTAACGGCTCGGAACAAAGCAGGAGTTCAAAGATGCCGATCCGGCCAAAATAGCCGGTCCCGTTACACCGCGCGCAGCCTTTCCCTTTGAACGATGGAAGTGAATTCCCTTCCGCGATTCCCAGGCTCTTCAGCTCGTGCGCAGGTGCTTCATACGGTGCCTTGCACTCCTCGCAAATACGCCGCACCAGCCGCTGCGCAATCACCCCGCTCACTGACGATGCAATGAGAAACGGCTCGATTCCCATGTTCAGCAGCCGCGTGAATACCCCTGCCGCACGCCCACTATGAACCGTGCTGATCACCAGATGCCCGGTAAGCCCTGCCTGGATTGCAATATGCGCGGTCTCGTCGTCGCGAATCTCACCAACCACGATTACATTCGGATCCTGGCGCAAAATAGCCCGCAGCCCACTCGCATACGTCAGCCCACCGACCGGGTCCAGCTGCGTCTGGCTTACCCCCTCCAGTTCCGCCTCGATCGGATCCTCTATAGTCAGAATATTTACGCGATCGCCATGGGTCTGAACCAACCGCTTTAAAATCGCATAGATCGTCGTGGTCTTCCCACTGCTGCTCGGCCCTGTCAGCAGCAAAGTGCCCTGCAGCGCACCAATCAGCCGGAGCAGCTGCGCGTCAAGCCCGGCTGAAAGCCCAAGTGTCTCGATCTCGAATGCCCGCTTCGACTCATCAGGCAGCCGAAGCGTCACGCTCTCACCATGCAGCGTAGGCAAGAAGGCCGAGCGCAGTGTCACTGTTTGCCCGTTAAACTGCACCTCAATGCGACCATCCTGCGGCTCACGTTTCTTAAAACTCATCACACGCGACACGATCTTGAGCCGCGCAATAAAGTTGGTCTGTAGCGTCTTGGACAGCGAAACCACAGGACGCAACACCCCATCAATACGATACTTGATCCGTATCTCCTCCTTGTGGCTCTCCAGATGCAGATCGCTCGCCCGCGCCTGCAGGGCACCCTGAATCAGAACGTCCAGCAAAGGAGGTACTCCGTCTTCCCCTTGCTGCTCCAGGCGGCGGACTTCATTGCGCAGCGCCTCGAATGAGAACACCTCTGCCATGCCTCTCGAACTCCTCCTTCACCCAACGAAAGAAGATGTAGGAGCAGGTTCTAAACCTGCCCCTACAGATATCTACACACTGCGATTCTTGCCCTTAAATATAGTAGGAGCGTATTGCAATACGCCCCTATATCACAAATAGCCCCTTCACAACGGCCAGTGTGCGAATTGCAATTTCAGAAATCCCCCCGCACGCCTGCGCAATGATCTCAATAGGTTGCTGCACCCCAACCTGTTGAGGTGACTGATGGCTGAGCAGCACGTATGCAAGATACCCGAGAAGTATGACGCCAGCTGCCAGAATCGTAAGCAAAAGGTAGATCAGCAGTTTGAGGCAAATCGAGTCAGTAGCTGTAATCTTATCTTTCCACGTCTGCAACCAGACGCGGTGGCCACCAATTTCCTTCTCAAGCATCCTAATCCGGCGCATCAAGGCATTCTGGCACTTTTCCCATTGAGCCAGATTCGGCTCCTGGAGCTCGCTTTTCTCAACCGTATGAAACAAATGCTGCAGCTCGCCCAACTCCTCATTGTGACTCAGCGAGCCTCTCAAATAGAGTTCCTCTTCCGTCTTTGCAACCGCCCGTTTCCCGAGTGCCTTCTTTTGTTTCATCTTCAATACCCCTCTTCAGAAAAAGCCGCGCAGGGCGTATCGCAGTACGCCCCTACTTAGCTTTTGAGCAATGTCCTCAGACGCTGGAGAGCACGATAGAGATGACGCTTTACGGTGCCTTCACTACAGCCAAGTATCTCCGCGATTTCCTTGATCGGTAATACGTAGTAATGACGCAGTATAAAGCATTTGCGTTGTCTACTCGGCAGCTTTACTACTGCCGAGTAGATTGCACAGCGCAGCTCTTTGAGCTCCAGCACGCGAGATGGGGTCTCGTGCGTGACCCCTTCCTGAAGTTTTTGACCAAGATCCTCGCTGTCTTCTTCCTCTCCTACTCGCACAAATTCCCTGGCATGTCGCCTATTGCGCCGCAGGTAGTCAATTGTAGTATTCAATGTAATCCGGTGGAGCCACGTAGAAAACTTCGATCGCCCTTTCCACGAGGAAAGTGCTCGATAAACACGCAAAAATACCTCTTGGGTAATGTCCATTGCGTCGTCATAATTAGTAGTCATTTTCCACGCCATCTGATACACGTACATTCGGAACCGCTCGACAATTTCCTCGAATCGCTCGGTATCACCCCTCAATATCTCCCGAGTTGTTATATACAACTCATCTTCCACTACCTTATGGGTGGCAGGCGCACCCGAGGCGGAGCCTTCCACCCCCTTATTCGCCGTGGCGAACCGAGAGGTGTTATCGCCCGCCTCTTTTTCCCTTTTCAACATTTTGACGCATCCTGCACCACGAAAGATGACAATCTTACCAGATGCTGATTAAGAATCCTACTCCTCCTAACCTCCCATTGCAACAAATTCGACGGTCACCTCCTCGCATTTTTCGTACGGGCGTATAGTAGTAATACGCCTCTACCCGCCTTTGTCTTATATGCCTTCAGGATAAGAGTGGTCAATCTATTTCAATTCTCTTAGTGCACCATTCTCTGCTCTTATAAATGTGAATCATGGAAGGAAATTCGGGCTGCAAAAAGTAAGTGGGTTGGAATAAATATGACCCATCTCCCACTACCCTTATCCATTTCTCATACGCTTGCTGCCCCAGGGTCAATTATACTTTTAAAAATGGTTGACAAAAGTCCACGCCCCTCTCAAAATTCCGCTAAAAATGGGAGAGGGTGCCATTTACCTTTCCTTTTGCCCAATGTAAAGGAGCGGCCATGGAAGAATATCCAAAGACCTTGAAACTAAAAGATGGGACTGTGGTACACCTGCGCCTGATGACACCGGATGATCTGCCAAAGCTTCTCGAGTTTTTCCGCGGGCTCCCGCAAGAAGACCGGCTCTTTCTCAAAGAAGACGTCACAAATCAGGCGGTCATCGAACGCTGGATCAAACAACTCAACTATGATCGCGTGCTGCCGGTGCTGGCGGAAGCAGAAGGAAAAATTGTTGGCGACGCCACGCTTCACTTGCAAAAACGCGGCTGGTCGCGACACCTCGGCGAAATCCGCCTCGTTGTGGCCACCGGCTTCCAGCGCAAAGGCCTCGGCACCATTCTGGCTCGCGAAATCTTCCACCACGCCGTCCTCAGAGGCCTTCAAAAACTACAAGCACTCATGATGGAAAGTCAGATCGGCGCACTGAAAGCTTTTGAAAAACTTGGTTTTTGCAAAGCGGCTGTTCTCAAAGACCACGTGATTGACCTCAAGGGTAACCGCCACAACCTCGTCATCATGACAAACGACGTAGGAGAACTCTGGCGCAAAATCGGTGACCTCATTCTCGAAAGTGAATTCACCATGGAATAGTCCTCACCATGAATATGCTAATTCTCAGACTCCTGTGGCCTGCAACAACCTGATAATTTGCTGCCCTCCTCCTTGCTCAAAACCTGTGGCGTCCCAATTACCTCTTGGCATCATCTTGTCCGTACCAGAGCTGCCGCTGGTCGTCAAAGCGCCATTCCGGTTCAGGCAGCTCTAAAGCACGCTTCTTCCAGCCTGAGCGAATCAATGCGGTTGTCTCTTCCCAGCTCTCCACCCCGCTCACCGCATCGAGCTCCATTACGTTCTCACCTCCGACCGCGCATCCATAGCGCAAACACATCTCCACTTCCTCACCTCGAACGTATGCCGCCAGGAACCCTGCAATCGCCGAGTCGCCCGAGCCCGTAGCACTCGCGATCTGTTCAACCACAAAGCTCGGCTCCCAGAGCTCGCGGTTAGCCCAATTCTCAAGCGGCCTGGGCTTTGTCGCCCCAATGCGCTCAAGAACAGCTTTCGATGCCGTGCGTAAATACAGCCCTTTATAGCCGCATTTAATGCAGATGATCTTTGCTCCATACTCGAGGAGCAGCGAGGCCAGGTCGGAGATTTCTTGTGCGGTGAAAAAATCCAGCATGTCACGCGCACCTGCCTCGGCCTTCTTGCGCAAAAACTCGTCGCGCGCAAGCATGAACAACGTCTCTTCCGCGCTCGGCATAAAGAGATCAACGTGGGGCAGGGTAGCCGCAAGAATCGGCTTCCAGTCCACTTGCCCTGCCGGTGCATTCACATCCGGCAAAGCCATGTCGAGCGAGGTCGTTACGCCCAGCTCCTTGGTCCGGCGAAAAATCTCTGCCAGCTCCCTGCCGTCATTGCGATACAGCATCTCCATCAATGGCGGGTACCCGAGGTGAAATAGCTTCGCCTGCTTCACCAGCCCAAAATCCACATCCGCAACACCAAATGTATTGTTTGTCCCCGGACAATGGAGAAACATCCGATCCATCCCCGGAGGCGAGATCACTATTGTATAGGAGCTCTGCTCACCACTCACCCGGCGCATCCCCTGCTCGATTCTCTGCGCCTTGAGTCGCGCTAAAATCGCCTCACCAAAAAAGTCCTCTCCCACCTTCCCCATTAGGGCCACCCTCATCCCCAGCCGCTTTAGCGCCAGGCCGGTGTTTGACACAGGCCCGCCAGTAGATACCGCCACGCGCCCAACTTCAATGAGCTTCCCAGGAATAAACACCCGGCTAGAGTCCTGGCCCTCTAGCGTCGGAAACGTAGGTATTACGTCAAAGCAAATATGCCCTGCTACAACGATATCCAGCCGCGTCTCATCTTCCATTTCTTTCCTCCATAGCGTCTCGCTGGAACTCCCTACACCCACCTAAGCTTGCAAATTCGCAGCCCTTAGCGTAAACGATACTTTACCTGGGAAAATTGGCGAAGCAGAGTAGTTGCAGACGGGAAAGTTTGCCAGACTGTTTCCAGCATACAGATGCAGAAAGCGAAAAGCTGGCAACAGCTATCACTGTTGTTCAATAGTGCGATGTATTCTACTGCTGGCCTTATTCGTGAAGCGGCTTTGACCAGTCGAGGTTCTTTCCGGCTATCTTCAGGCGCAGCAACGTCGTCTTGTAAGGATCAACAACTTCTTCTTCGAGGCCACGCAGCAGCTGAGGATTCATTCGATAGAGGCGCGAAATTAAGTGCTGGCGTTCCTGGGCGCTCATGATGCGCGGATCGCCGCTCATTGCTGCTACGTGAAAGCTCACCTTATACTTCATCAAATACCGAACGGCCTGGAATGGAATTTCAAAATTCTCCGGCTTCGCTCCCGTCCTACGGGTAAACTCCTTTGATGTTCCCGCTTTGAGCGAAATACGCACATGCACCTTGGGAAACGCTGTAAGCTCACGCACGTACGATTCGTCCTGGCCAAACAGCATTCCGTTCGTTTCAAGAATGAAAACATGAAGCGGCGATTTCTCGACACACTCGAGGAGATTCAATAAGTGAGCTCGCCCAATGGTCGGCTCACAACCAGAAATCCGCGCCTTGCGTACACCGCTCTCCTCTGCAACCGATTCCAGCTCTCTGATGACCTCTTGCGGAGAGTAGAGGTTCCCGACACTTTCGGGAAATTCACGCCCCAACCCGATCCAGCAAAATATACATCGCAAGCAACACCCACAGGCATAGGCGGTACTGATCCCACCATACACGCCGGTACTGTAGAATGCCGTATACTTTCGGCGGTCACCATCGCAGACTATCTGCTCAGTCTTATGCGCCAGCTCAATGGCGTCAAATGACTGAAAATCTGGTGTGACAAAACGCGGATAGTGATCTATTTTCCCAAGTCCTTTCTTATCCCGCCCACTCTGAGATCGAGGCAGAAAATTTCACGCACTCTTTAATATCGCGGTGAGGGCGATCAAACCTTTTCGCGATCCTCGGGTACGAGAGCCCCGAGGTTTCACCTCTGTTCGCATTTATGAATCGCCGCGAGAGGCGATCAAATTCCTAGCAGAACTGCCCTCCATTACGATCTCCGCTCAATGGTAAACACTACGGTGCCGCCGCCTGTTAACTCGCACGGGTCAAGACACTGAACGCGGGCAACCCCATCTTTTTCTCCCGCCAGACCCAGCTCCTGGGGATCAACGCCATGATAAAGCGCAACATAGTAGGGCATAACTGAGGCCAGCGAATGCATACAGATTGCGTCGGACTCTTTGACATTTATTCGGTACCCCTCGTCCAGAACAATCCGGTTGCCAACTGAATAGACGGGACACGTCCCTCGGATGCTCTCCACTGTAATCACTATCTGGCCCGGATACTGACGCGGAAGTCTAACAGACCGCACCTGCGCCTTGCGCGCATCCACTTCCGCACCGCAATCGCACCGAATTGTCTTCCCATACTGGAAGAGCGTTATGTCGTACTGCTTTCCGCACTGTGGGCATTCAAATGCCATGCTATCATACTAGCCGACCACTTTGAATAACCTGCGCACCCAAAACTACTCTGCCCTCGGACAAGCCGCGCTACGCGTCCGATCCTTTCTGCTCTCCCTTAGCTAGCTCGCGCTCCGCATCGCGAAACATCCGTCGAAATTCCGGTGGGAATTCTACCTTCGCAGTCCCTGCCGTACATGAGTCAATGCTCTCCATAACCGCGGGCATCTTGTGAAACGGAATCGTCACGCAGAGCTGATCCGCCGCAAATCCCTTAATCCTGCGGCTCGTATAGTCGAGCAGGCTCAAATTGAGCTCACCGCTCACCAACGGGTAGGCAATCACCATATGACACGTTGAGCCAACAATCTCCGTCTTTGGAGGAATGCCATCGCTATAGGTTGCTAATGTGACCAATCGGCACGCCTGCTCAGGATTGCAGATAAAGACTAGCAGGTCAGGCCGAAGCGTTGCCGCTGAGAGTGGGCTAATCACCACAGTGTCAGCCAATCCATAGGGAGGCGGAGCGGTCAGCTGCTGCGAGCGATAAAATGCGGCGATTGAACAGAACAACTTCTCCCCCTCCACCAGAAACTTCTTCAGTGCCCTGTCTGCCTCACCCGTAGGCCACGATCCAAGGCCTAAGTGGTATGTCCCTCCTCCGCAGCTGGAGCTCTCTTTTGTCAGAACAATCGTCTCCCCTCGATTGGCATCCAGCAGTGCCTGGCACACCCAATGTTTTCCCTTCTTGCTCTTCACAGCTGGCTTAAATGCATAGGTAACCGCAATAATCTCTCCTTTGAGCTTCAGCACCGAAGTCAGGCGCTTTGCCCATTTCTGCCAGATCATTTATTTCATACCCCTTTAAAAATACGCGGCCAGATGCCTTCGCGAAAACCGCTAATCAACCAGAACCAGGCCAAAATAATTGGCCCGGCATTGATGAGACGTAAGCACCCGTATGGAAAATCCATTGTTACGCACAGTCTGGAAGACATCTATCCCAGCGGCCTCCATCGCTGGCCGAGCCTCCATCCCGTTCTTGCACGGTTCGGTAACGTCGCAAGTGGGGCACAGGCGACATGGTCCTGACCCCATACCGAATGCTTTGTAAAACCCTGAAAGAAATGCCTTGCGCTCCACCTGATAGGCCAATTTGGTAATATCAACGTGATCCCCACCGTGGATAAGTAGCCCGCACTGGTAACTGCTGAGGAGAGCCCGTGTCTGCTCCGGGGTTGGCAAATAGGGCGGGCAGGTCAGGCATTCTCCGTAACCGTCGCAGCCAAATTGACACTTAAAACGCACCCAGGGCGACGCGACAACACTACTAGGCTCAATGACCTTCGCATGCAGCGAACCATGCTGTCTGGCATATGTGCACAATTTTGTCAGGTCGCGCTTGGCCATGAACCAAATGGTTTTTTATTAACTGGTTTAAGTCAGATTGACCGCGTGGTTAATGGCAAAATCATATCATAAAAAATGCCAAATTGCGTACAAAATAGCCCAGTTTCCTAAGAACGTGTATATCAATAAATATTAGAAGAGTTCAGTGAGAAAAGTCAATTACTTTCTCTCGGCAATTTAATTAATTTGCCTTGAGCATTTGATATGAATCGGCACAAGTAGAGTAAATTGAATTTTTAGGCAGGTTTTTTTGTTTTGGTGCTTGTTTTGTGGTTCTTTTTGCTCTCTTGTTGGCTTCTTACAGTTTTTTTACAAAAAGGTAAGATTCTAAGCAGATTGCCTGGGCTATTAGTTTGGGAACAGGCCGTGTTTGCAAAGGGAAAAGGATGGATATCCATTTTTAACCTGTCTCTTTTCAATGATCAGGAGGGTAAATTCATCGCAAAAAACCTCTTGACAGCAAGAAGAGGGCTATATTAGCATCACTTTTTTGTAGATCGTAGATGGCTCAGGAATATAAAAAAACAGAGGTTTTTTCCACCACAGCCTGAATTCATTGATAATTTATGTCTCCCAAATGCTATTGAGCAGGGGGTTTTTTTATGCCTACAATTAACCAGCTAGTGCGTAAGGCCAGGCGGCGCGTGAAAAAGACATGCAGCACGCCGGCATTACAGGGATCTCCTCAGAAACGCGGCGTTTGCACTCGCGTGTATACCGTGACGCCGAAGAAGCCAAACTCGGCGCTGCGCAAGGTGGCGCGTGTGCGTCTTACGAATGGTCTTGAGGTAACAGCCTATATACCGGGCGAAGGGCATAATCTGCAGGAACACTCCATTGTTATGATTCGGGGTGGCCGGGTAAAAGATCTTCCCGGGATTCGGTATCATATCGTCCGAGGTGTGCTTGATACACAAGGGGTACAAACACGCAAACGGGGGCGCTCGAAATACGGCGCAAAGCGCCCGAAATAATCGCCGGGAGGGCTGATCACGTATGTCACGCAAAGGCATTTCTGTTAAACGCGAGATACCGCCTGATCTGAAATATGGCAGTGTATTGGCAAGCAAGTTTATCAA
Organism: uncultured Candidatus Sumerlaeota bacterium; assembly: GCA_964454265.1. Taxonomy (GTDB): domain Bacteria; phylum Sumerlaeota; class Sumerlaeia; order MWCT01; family JAUWMI01; genus JAUWMI01. The sequence goes on from CAYVXD010000075.1 coordinate 15,703, forward strand.
TCACATAATGCAAAAAGGGGAGAGGAGCCTGGCCGAACGCATCTTTTACAGTGCCCTGGACATGGTACAATCCAAAGTTCCCCAAGCGGAGCCGATCAGCGTCTTCAATCAAGCGGTGGAAAACGTCAAGCCTCTCCTGGAGGTGAAATCAAGACGCGTAGGTGGGGCGAACTATCAGGTGCCTGTTGAAGTTCGACCGGAGCGGCGGGTCACGCTGGCCATCCGCTGGATTATCGAGAATTCAAGGACACGCCCGGAGAAGACAATGATTGAGCGGCTGGCTTTAGAACTAATTGATGCTTATAACAAGACCGGGCGGGCGATTAAGAAACGGGAAGATACACATCGCATGGCGGAGGCGAACAAAGCATTTGCGCACTATCGCTGGTAACAGCGATTACAGTGGAGAAAATCTACAGCAATCTGGTGGTGGGCAGTTGTGCAAATGACACATCGTCTTTCGGGTGTTGCATGACGAGTGTTGGTTTGTTAATATAGAGCGGGCTAGGAGATAATGTGCACGAAATACTTGACCGCCCCCGCTCGGCGATAACGGCCACCCAACCAGATTTCTTTTTGTCTCTTTGACTGTAAGAGCACGCCGCGGCGTGCTGCTACAAGGTAGGTGAATTTCAGATGTTACGCAAATATCCACTCGAAAAAGTTCGCAACATCGGTATTATGGCACATATTGATGCCGGGAAAACTACGACAACCGAGAGGATGCTTTTCTACACTGGCCGGACGTACAGGATAGGCGAAGTGGACGAAGGCTCGGCGGAAATGGACTGGATGGATCAGGAGAAAGAGCGGGGTATCACGATTACCTCCGCTGCAACTCACTGTGAGTGGAAGGGCTATCACATCAACTTGATTGACACGCCTGGCCACGTAGATTTCACCGTAGAAGTCGAGCGCTCGATTCGCGTGCTTGACGGAGCAATTGCCCTGTTCTGTGCCGTGGGAGGGGTTGAGCCACAGTCTGAGACCGTGTGGCGGCAGGCCAATCGCTACGGTGTACCTCGCATTGCGTTTGTTAATAAAATGGATCGTATCGGGGCCGACTTCTTTGGCACCGTCGCCATGATGCGCGAACGCCTGCGGACTGTGCCCCTGCCGATCCAGCTCCCTATTGGAAATGAAGATCAATTTCAGGGCGTTGTGGATCTCATTGAGATGCAGGCCTACATCTGGCCTCTAAATAATGGAGATAAGTCTGGCAGCAAATTCGAGGTCACCAGTATTCCCGATAATCTTGCCGCCATGGTCCACGAGCACCGCACGAAACTCCTGGAAACTATCGCAGAATATGACGAGCAGATCATGGAACAGTACCTAACAGAAGCTGATATTCCTGCCGAAGTCCTGCACGACAGGGTACGCGCTTTGACCCTGCAGGTTGCCATCACTCCTGTGCTCTGTGGCTCGGCTTTTCGCAATCGCGGTGTCCAGCCGTTGCTGGATGCCATCACACACTATCTTCCGTCGCCGCTCGACGTTCCTCCGATTGAGGGCAAGCATCCAGAGACACAAGAAATTCAAGTTCGGCATCCGGATGACAACAGACCCTTTTCAGCACTGGCATTTAAAGTTGCATCAGATACACACGTTGGGAAATTAACTTACTTCCGGGTCTATTCCGGCACAATTGCCGCCGGATCGTATGTTTACAATGCTACCAAGGACAAGAATGAACGGCTGGCGCGCATTTTGCTCATGCACGCCAACGATCGCGAGCGGATTTCCCATGTGCAAACCGGCGACATAGCGGCAGCCGTAGGCTTAAAGGATACCGCAACAGGCGACACGCTGTGTGATATTGATCACGCCATCTTGCTGGAGTCCATGTCATTTCCTGAGCCGGTGATTTCCGTGGCAATCGAGCCCAAGACAAAAGCCGATCAGGACAAATTGGCCATTTCTCTTGCCAGGCTGGCTGATGAAGATCCGACCTTTCGAGTGAAGGTTGATGAGGATACCACGCAAACTATTATTTCAGGCATGGGAGAGTTGCATCTGGAGGTTCTGGTCGAGCGGCTTCGGCGCGAATTTCGGGTAAGTGCCAACGTAGGCAGGCCCCAGGTTGCGTACCGCGAAACCTTGCAGAAGCCCATTGAGGTAGAAGGAAAGTTCATCAAGCAGACAGGTGGGCGCGGACAGTACGGCCACGTACGCCTACGTATCGAGCCGATGAAGCCTGGCTTTGGCTTTGAGTTCCAGAACTCCGTGGTGGGCGGAGTCGTCCCGCGCGAATACATCCCGTCAATTGAAAAAGGTGTTATTGAGGCAATGAGCAGTGGCGTACTGGCCGGCTATCCCATCGTGGATATTAAGGTCACGGTGTTTGACGGATCCCATCATCCCGTTGATTCCTCCGACATAGCATTCCAGGCCGCTGCGGCCATAGCATTCCGTGATGGTGCCCGTAAATGTAATCCCCGGCTTCTCGAGCCTGTTATGGCAATTGAGATCATGACCCCGAGTATTTATCTGGGCGATGTAATCGGCAACTTGCAGCAGCGCAGAGCGAAAATTGAGGAAGTTAAGATACGTGGGGAACTACAGAACATTAAAGCCACGGCTCCGTTGGCTGAGATGTTCGGCTACGCAACTCAACTGCGCTCAATAACTCAGGGGCGTGCAACACATACCATGCAGTTCTCGCACTACGCCCAGGTGCCAGAGGCAATTGCCGAGAAAATCACAGGCTCGATATATCCGGAAAAAATTAAACTTTAGACTTGACGAGAGGGTATTTTCATATACAGTTATTCACGCTTTTTGTGTTCAGCATCTGGGAATATTATTGTTTTAGCTAGATTTTTCTCCGTTTCAGGAGACCCTCGTCCTGAAACTCTTGGCCTTAGAAGCTCTGTGCCATCGCTTCTAAAGCCTCGCTACTGTGTCTCTTTCAGAAGTAGAGGGCGACTTCGATTTCCCCTCAGGTAGAGCAATACAGTTTCTTCCCTGACGGTGAAGTGCCCTGGGTCGTAACAATGAGGGCATTATTCTATCAACGGAGGTACAAAGGGAGAGATGGGAAAGGCAAAGTATGAGCGTACGAAGCCGCACGTGAATGTTGGGACGATAGGGCATATTGATCACGGT
>CAYVXD010000076.1:0-18758 GCA_964454265.1 uncultured Candidatus Sumerlaeota bacterium
ATCTCCCGCTCCAGCTCTTGTTTCGCCCTGGCCTGCTCTGCTGCGAATTGCCGTGTTCGAGCGGCACCGGTCAGGATGAGCAAGATGTACGCCGTCAGAACGCCGGTTAACAGCAGTCCCCCAGCCAGGATAATCCAGGGTTGCCATGTCCGCCTCGCTGCAAGAAATTCTGTAGCTGGTTTACAGAGGAGGAGCCATTCTCTCCCCGCCACATCCAGCGTTGCCCTGTAGTGCATGCCGGCGCGCAAGGCGGCCTCGTCATGGGTCGGCGCAGCCGGTACCGTACGCGACGAATGAAAATGTAAAAAGCGCTCGCCCACAGGAGCTGAGGCATCGAAGATGTACGCATCAATTCCTGCCGGCTCCCCGTACGCCAGCGTTTCATTCACAACATCCCCAATGCGAAAGACGGCCAAGCCAAAGCCGGCGAGGTTTTCCCGGCGTGCTTCAACGGAATCGGTTGGTGCGTCTTTCCGGTAAATGGGCACGAAGATCAGAAATCCGAATTGATGCCCCGTCTCCTGTACGAGCGTGATCCGAGTAGTCGCGACCATCTCTCCGGTGTCGCGCGAGCGATTGAGCGCCTCCAATCGCGCGGGATTCGAGGCCAGGTCGAACCCCAGAGCAGCCTCGTTACCCGCACAGGGCTCGACATAGTAGACAGGGAAATACTCCTTGCGCGGCGCGGCGCGGACCATCTCCTCTTGGGCTTTTCGCTCTGTAATCTGGAACTCGGTGAAACCATCTTCCCGGGCTGCCTCCTCGTATGCCGCGCGCTGAGCGTCTGGTACCCGGGGTATCCACTCCAGTGCCTGAATGCCTCGATACCGCGCGAGAAACGGCCGCATAAACTCGCGAAACTCCGACCGGGTCACCTCTTGGGAACCGGCATAGAACGCGACAATCCCTTCAAGTATCAACTCGTGTTGGTCAAGTTCCTGCTTCAAGGCAGAAACCCGGTCCTCTCCCGCCCGCTCGAACTCGGTCTTAATCTTCCTCTGTTCCCATCCGCGAACAATGCCGAACAGGAGAGCTGACAACCCAATGCCTATGCAGGCCACGAGCAGGAGGGGAACATAGCGATAACGGAATAAAGCCCATGAAGTGTGGTTTGTTTGGCTGGTCGGATTGCTCATGACTGCGCCACCTTTGTGGGCAAAATTACGGTAAAGGTACTACCTTTGCCCTTCTCGATTTCTACTTCGACGCTTCCCCCGTTGGCTTCCACCATGTTCTTAGAAACAGCTCTTACTGCGAGTGCCTCGTCATCAGTCACAGTCACCACTGTAATGGGCACTTCGTGGAAACGAGGTCTCGTTGCCTTCTATGTTTCTAAATCGGCTGAATGGCGTAAAATATTTAGCTCAATCTTAATAATTTCGTGGGATTAAGTGACGCGAGTGAAGGGTCAGCGTGGGCACGAGTGGCATGCCCTGCGTCGCGCTGTATCTTCTTGGGTAATCGCATGTATTGCTCTTAATGAGCTCAGGCTCACTAAAGACTGCCACAGAGATACAAAGCCTCGGCCCATTGAGGGCGATGAAACGGTGGCCGGATGGGCAGGAGTTCAGTCGTCCGAGAGCCGTAGACTGGTGTGGTTAAAATTAAAGGGGCAGTCCATATTCTGGCTCTTTATCTCCAAATTGTAACTGTCGAGCAGAAACTTCCATTTGTAGCACGCAACAGTAGTTACGCCCCATCAGGAACGCAAGCCACAGGTTCAGAAGATCCTTTTCTGAGCGATAAATCTTGACTTCCATAAAACCGGTTGTTACGGAAGGAGAGCAATCAGGTATCCGAACTTGACATAATTGTGTGATGGACATTTCATTGGGCAGGAGGGAAAAATGGGGCGAGGACTTGGTAGGCTGGTTTTATTTGTGCTTCTCGGCATGGGGTGCAGTTTCTTTGTCGCTCAGAAGCCTGTTGCGCCCGCTGAAAAACCGGTGGTGGTCTGGCAGCCGTCGCACCAGAACCCAAGTTCGCAGCGTATATGTACGTTATGTCCTTTGTAAAGGAGTAGTGAGTAAACCATTCTACAGCCATTTCTTTCTTTTGAAATAAAGCGCCATAAAACCTGCAATGACAATTACGGTTAACCAAAAAGCATTAGGATAAAACCAATGCCACTTAAGTTCTGGCATATATTCGAAATTCATTCCATAGATACCTGCTATGAATGTAAGCGGGATAAATATTGTCGCTATAATAGTTAAAACCTTCATCACTTCATTCATTCTATTACTGATACTTGAAAGATAAATATCAAGCATGCCTGAAACCATGTCTCGGAATGACTCTATGGTATCGATCACATGAATAGTATGATCGTACACATCTCTGAGATATATGTGCGTGGATTCTTGAATAAGTGAGGATTCTCCTCTTTCCAAAGCACTAATTACCTCTCTCAAGGGCCAAACCGACTTGCGCAGGAATATCATCTCTCTTTTTAAGTTGTGGATAGTCTGTAAGGTTGCTGGTGTTGGATTGGTCACTAACTTTTCTTCCATATCTTCTATCTCTTCGCCAAGTTTTTCCATGATTATGAAATAGCTATCAACAATAGCATCTAGTAAACTATAAGCGAGATAATCAGCCGCCATTTTTCTTATTCGACCTTTTGCATTTCTAATCCTTTCTCTTATGGGATGAAAAACATCTCCCTCTCTCTCCTGGAACGAAATAACAAAATTTGAACCCAGGATTATGCTGACCTGCTCTGCCTGTATTTCGCTGGCCTTTTCGTCATAGTGGAACATTTTTAAAACGATGAACAGATAGTTCTCGAAGTCCTCCATTTTTGGACGTTGTGCTGTGTTCAGTATGTCTTCCAGAACAAGAGGGTGGACCTCGAAATACTTTCCCAGTTTTTCAATAACCTCTACTTGATGAATGCCGTCTACATTTATCCAGGTTACCGTTGGCTTTTCTTTAAAGGGAAAGCATTCCTCAACCTTTTTTGCTTCTTTCTCTTGGAATTGCTCCTCATCATAGTCAATGATGGTGATCTTTGCCTTCTCAGTCTTTTTCTCCCCAATATGAACGAGAGCTCCGGGGGGAAGACCGGCCTTTTTTGATGATTTTTTAATGAGTCTGGGCATTATAATTTCCCTCCCGCAAAGTAATGTAGCAAATGACACCCCATAACATATACTATACCTCTTCCTCGAATTGTTGAGCAAGTCATCAAAGAACGGCATGCGTCTGAACAGGCGTAGCCAACCGCAAACGTACTGTTAACCGTACTTGCCACAACTCTCAGCTTCTCTGCGATAAAAGAATTACAGACACAAGTACCAGCAACAGAACAATCCAAATGAGAATCGCCTTTTGTGTCGCCTTTTTGGCCCGGTCAGCTTCCCACCAGGTTATCGGACGAATACCCTGAGCCAAAAATGTTGTGACTCCGGCCAGGTTAACGCAAATTAGATTTGTGAGTAACAAAAGCAACGCCCCTAGTGCCATTACCCCATGACCGGATCCTAGCAACAATCCAAATGTCACCAACGGTGGAAGCAAGGCCACTGCTACCATTACGCCCACCAGAGCAGTAGCTATACCTGTAGTAAACGCAAGCGCCCCCGCACTCCCTGAGGCAAGGGCCAGGGCAACATCGCCGATACCTACCTTCGTTCTGGTCGCAATCTCAGGGATATCGGGATTGACTGTGAGAATGAGTCCCAGAAGAAAAGAAATAACGAGAGCAGTAAGAATTCCCGCGACGTTAGCCTTCAGGGCTCTTCGTGCTAGAGCCGTATCTCCAAGGGTGGTGGCAAGAGATAAAGCCACGTTCGGACCCAGCAAGGGCGCAATGACCATGGCGCCTATTATAAAGACCATATTATTACGTAAGATACCTATGGCAGCAACAATAGATGATAGCACAACCATAATAACAAAAACCCTTGTAAGCTTGGCGCTGTCTGTTATGTCTGCGTAGAGTTCCTCACGGCTGATCCGGCTCACCTTGCTTTCTGAAGTCAGTTCAGGCTGGGATTCTTCTTGTTTAGGTGGCGTTTCTTCAGGTGGCTGTGGTCGAGGGATGGAAGCTTCCACAGGAAGAAGAATTATCCTGAAGCCATCGATCATTGAAAAATTTTTTTCCAGAACGTCGAGCACCGCCTCGGTCTTTTCCGCGGAGAGCAGTATTCTTACGAGAACCTGGCTTCCTGACAATCTTTGCTCCCACATGTCCAATGCCGAATGCTCTTTTAGTAATTCTTGCGCCCTGTGGCTTTTCTCCTCAGGAAGAACCATTTCAATCATCCGAAGAGCCATTTTAGCTTTCACCTATGCGATTTTCAACAAGTGTGTACAAGACAAAATTGTTTGATGCATGAGTATTTTTAGTGAAATTTTCGCTGTCTCTATTCTGTACTTTTAGAGTGTGCTTCTGGGGGCTCATCAATATGCTTCCCGCAATGTGGACAAGTTTTTCGTTTTCCTCGTCTCCTTTGCATTTCCTCAACACAAATCATGCGAAGCTAATTATAACCAACCCAAAGGCATTGGATAGAACTATCGCTATTTAAATTCTGGCATGTATTCAAGATTCATTCCGCAGATGCCTCCTTCTAAGTATGAACAAGGGCTCCGGGGGGAAGACCGGTTTTCTTTGATGTTTTTTTGATGAGTCTGGGCATGACAATTCACCCCCATTACTATGTCAGATAAGGATTGGAGCCTCGAGTTCCGATTCACGAAATCTACAATGCACAGGTTAGCACCTCGTGTGAAGCAAAAAACGCCTCAGGGTGATGAAGCGGAAGGCGGATGGATAGACTCCAATCCAGGACGGGCCATAGATCGGTGTGGTTACGCTACCGCTCCCATTGTCTGTTTGCATAATGCGGCCTAAGTGTTTTCTCAGAAGAACTCTACTTTTCCAACCGCAAGATTTTGGCTAAAATGGAGACTGCCGGGTGAAAAAAACTCCCAATTGGAGCACGCAACAGCAATTACGCCATGTCAGTAACGGCAGCTACAGGTTCAGTGGCTTATTTCCTTTACGTTACATCTTGACTTCCGTTGGATTTGTAGTTAGGAAAAAAGAGCAATCAGGTTGAGCTTCCATTAGGGAGGAAAGAAAAATGAGGCGAGGACTGGGCGGGTTGATTCTGTCTGTGCTTCTCTGCATGGGGTGCAGTTTCTTTGCCGCTCAGGAGCCTGTTGCGCCTGTTGAGAAGCCGGTGGTGGTCTGGCAGCCGTCGCACCAGAACCATAGAAGCGGCGACGTCGTAAACGAGGCCATGGTCTGCAATGCCATCGTTGAGGCTGCGCTCTCTATCCCGACCGATCTTTTTGACGAGCATAAGGTCTGGAGCTACAACGTAGAGGGGCTGCATCATGCGCAACAGGGGAGCAACACCATGATTGCGCATACCACGGCTGTGGTGGACGGGAAGATTTCTGGCTATGCTTACGAGTTACAAAAGGCGAATGCATACCGTCCGAAGATCTTTATCAGCGTGCATAACAATGCGGCAACCAAGCAAAACGCTTGCTGGGGATTCATCCATGGCGGCGATGCGTACGAGGAAGAAAATCGCAAACTCGCGGAGGCACTCACGCGCGCTGTGTGCGAAGTGACTGGCATGGAATTCGCCGGTGTGAAACTCGACAGCTGGCCGCAGCGCAATGATTACCGCTGCAAGAACACTGGCCGGTTGGCGTTCTACAGCATTGACGAAAACGTCAACACCGCACCATACCGCGTGCTGCTGGAAATCGGGGATCAAAGAGTAAGTCGCGATATTCTCATGGACCCTGAGATGCAGAAGAAAATGGGCATCGCCATTAAGAAGGCCTTCATCGCCTATTTTCCAAACTTGAAATAGCGAAAGAGGCCCGGCCTGGCAGTCTGAATGATCAGGGAGTCGCAGCGTGTATTAAGAGACGCTATTAAGATGTGCGCCTAGGGCGCATTAACCACTACGACACAACGTATACAACAGAAGAATTAACACCGCACTTTCTTATTCTGAATTTTTAATGCGCCTAGGGTGCATGCACGTCGTGTCGCCGTGGTTCGATGTTTCTTTTTATTATGTGCTTTCTCTGTTGAAAACCTCCAGGTGCACGGATTCCAACACGCCTGAGGCGCATCTTCGATATGTTTCGCCCTTCAGGGTGAACCCTTACAGGGCTGGTGTAATGGGGGAGAATTTCATTGTCCCAGGGCGTTGCCCTGGGCTATTATCTTCCGCGCCCTTGGCGCTGGATCGAGATTATATCGTGCCCTGAAAGGGCATTATATATAAGCCCAGGGCAACGCCCTGGGAAAAGGTTGATACACAATCAACGATAAGCCCTGAAAGGGCGCAATATAATCTTAGGCAGGCTAAAACGCCCATTGTCATGCACGTATATTTAGGTTTTCAACGGAGCATTATGTGCTCTAATGATCAAGTCCTGCTTGCGAATCTCCAAACTTTATAACACGGCGGTTCAGGATGAAAAAGCTCTATCAGATGGTTTCAAAAGATATAGATCAACTCCTGGAGGAGCAATGGGTGACCAGGCCACGCGTGCAAGATCGGATTATGTACTATTCAGAGCTCGCCCTTGGTACCCCTTACGTCAAATTCTGCCTGGGCGAAGGCCCTGACGCACCGTATGATCAAGACCCGCTCATGGATATTGCGCGCGTGGACTGTATGACTTTCAGCGAGCAGATTATCGCGCTAGCCATTTCGCGCAGCTATCGCGAGGCGTTTCACAACCTGCAGCGTATCCGCTACCTCGATGGCAAGATTGACTTTACCTGGCGTAATCACTACACGATCGCAGATTGGCTGCCGAACAATTCATGGCTGCTTGAGGATGTAACCGAACACGTGGGAGGCGCCAGGTGCCAGTCAATGACCAAGACAATTGACCGCAGGCGCATGCTGCGCGACAAAGGCTGTGACGACCTGGCTCACATTCCAGAAGCGCAGCAATTGACCACGCAGTACATCCCGAAAGAGTCGGTTCTGGAAATTGCGAACAGGCTGGAAGGAGGCGAGATCGTCAGTTTGATCACGAGCAAGCCGGGCATCTTCTCGTCACATATGGGCCTCATCGCCCGAAATTCCGCAGGCGCGCTGGTCTTTCGCCACGCCAGCAGTGAACCGGAGCAAATGCAGGTTGTGGACGTGGCGCTCGATCAGTTTCCATCCTACCTTGCAGCGCGCACGGACGACGTTGGTCTCAAATTTGTGCGGGTTCGCCCGTCAGCCGTGTCCCCGACGCCGTAGCCTGCCAATGTGCGCAATGTTTGTATTGGCAAGAACCTGGGTGTTTTATATAGAGATGGAAAGGAGAAGTGGTGCTATGAGGCGGCTAAGCCTATATATTATTGTCCTGTTAAGCATGGTGATTAGTGGATGTTCCTTATTGGAGAATATTCGTCAGCCGGAGATTCTCTCGGTACGTCCAGGAATTACAGGGATCGATTTCGATGCGATTAGTCTGGCTTTTGATGTTGATGTGAATAATCCCTATCCGATTCCGATTCGTGCACCACGCTTTCGCTATGGGCTCGATATTAAGGAGAATGAATTTTTTAAAGGCGAAGTCGAGTCAGGGATCGACTTGCCAGCGGCGAAGGTCGGGACTCTTTCGCTACCGGTACAACTGTCGTACAAAGATCTCTGGCGAACGTTCCAGGGGCTTTCCGATGCCAAGGAAGTTGACTATACTCTTAACGGCGCTCTGATGTTTTCAGCTCTTGGTAAGTCTTTCGATCTTCCTCTCTCTCATCGCGGCAAATTTCCGGTACTCAGGCCGCCGACGTTTTCCAATATTAAGGCCAACCTGTCAGAGATATCTCTCACCAGGGCGAAGATTGCAGTGGATGCCGATGTAAAAAATCCAAATGTTTTTGATCTGGGCATTCAGGGTCTGGGATATGCGCTCAAGGTAGGGGAGGAGGAAATCGGCGGTCTAACTGCATCCACTGGTGGAATGGTAGGTGCTGGAGAGACCAGTCGGCTGGCACTTGTCGGGGAAATATCTGCAGCGAGTTCTCTGTTGAAGCTGATTCGCGGTGGGAAGCTAAGCGACGCGATGATCGCTCCTTCAGGGTCTATTCGGACACCCTACGGACCGGTGAAATTCAAATAACTGCTCTCACCTTCTCCGCTTCTCACACAAATGCCACACATATTAACGTAAGCGATAGTGCACCACCACATTTGATATGGCTCATAAAATGAATTATAACCGAAAATCTTCGTGGCCTTCTTGACCTTCGTGGTAAAAGACTAGTCAAAGCTAATCACCACGAAGCACACGAAGAAATGTTTCCCAATTGGGAAAAATTATGAACCGTTCCCCTTCTTCTTAATCGAAAAAATACATAAGAAAAGTAGTATACAAAAAAATGGCTCTTCGGAATCTGTAGTGGGCGAGCTGCTAGCACAATTTTGGGTCTTTGAGGCTGTGCGGCTCTGTTTATAGCGATTCCGCCATTATAGGAGAAACCTGAATTATCGTATAGCCATATGTATTTTTTTTGGGGCTGGCATGTAGGGGCGTTTAATTAAACGCCCCTACAATTACCCCAATTGGGCACCACTAATGGCTACTAGGACTACCCACTATGAAATCCCAAGAACCGAAAAAATAAGTATTTTGAAAAGTGGCGTTATGCGCCATTACTGCTGTGGTGATGCACTAGGGTACGGCGCTGGATTGATCGTTGGAGAGGGATCGTTTACCTGGGTTTCTCTTGCTCTTCTTTCAGAATAATTAACCGTTCGCCTGGCTTGGCCATACGGTAGCGTTCGCGGATGACCTTCTCGTTTTCAAAATCACCCTTGATCAAATACTGCTTATCTTCCTCCATCTCTAGCGTGGACTTCTCCAGTACGCGGACTTCAGCCCGTTCTTTGTTGCGCATCTGATAAGCAGTGAAGAGCTCACGCAGGTTGTTGCGATTGATGGTCAGCCAGATAGCCAGGGCGATGCATAGATAAATTAGTGAGCCAAAAGAGAAGAGGCGGCGACTTCTGAAAAACTTTTTGATATTCTGCGGTCCCATTAGAGCTGTTCAGCAGGAACGGAATCAACAAATAATCAGAATCAGCATTATCGCTTCTTCATGAGCAACAGACAGTGGGAAACGATACGGAAGCCTGCCGAGGATGTCAACAGTTTTATGCTGTGGCGCGCACGAGAGCCGAGATGCCGCGCAGGCTACCCCTAATCCGTCAACCTCTGAAGGAGCTGCTAAATTAAAATAAAGACATTGGTAGTTTCTCGGCTGTTCGGATAAATAGGGTGTATAAAAGGAATCGATGGTAAATACGGCCATCCGCGATGAACGCAAAAGCAGAAAGGATTAAACACATGCAGATCTCGTTTTAGAAGACGTAGGGGCGAGGTCTCCTCGCCCTGGGCGGGGAAACCCCGCCCCTACCATTACCCGAATGGATACCTCTTTGAATTAACGCCGTCCTCTAATCTGAACTGAAGGTTGACAGATCTTGGGGCCACAGGAGGACGCATTTAAGGGCTTGACAATCAAAGGCGTGTTTACTTATTCTTGGTGTGTATGAACAGGATCAATTCTGAAAAAGGAGGAAAGGATATATGAGACAGAGAATCTTCAGTATCCTAACCATGCTGGCGATTGTCATGCTCCTGGTGGGGTGTGAGCAAGCCAAAGCGCCATCCAGCGAGGAACTGGGGGAGAAGATGGCGACGCTGGAAACGCGGGTGAACGGCCTAACTACGGAGATTAAGAATTTTGAGACCTCATTGAATAATTTGAAACGGGACGTGAATACACATGTGGAGAGGCTGGATGTGTCCCTGAGCAATCTCAAGGCTCTGGAGGAGGGGTTGAGAGCTTCGCTGGAGCAGGTGAAGACCGAGAAGGAGTTAATAGCAAAAGCGCCACGGGGCTGGCCTTTTGGCGTCCAGCTGGCTCTTATCCTGGTTATTATTATCCTGGTGGTTTTCTTATTCAAATTGCGCCAGACACGTACCCGAGAGGGGGAAGGGTTGGAAGGACTCGGCCCACCTGAAGTTGAGCTGCCGATTCCCAAGGTACCTCCTGAGGGCGAGGAGGCGAAAAAGTCCGGGCCAGCAGAAGATTCGCCTCCTGCACAAGAGTAGCGGCACAAACGGAGGTTTGCTGCGCAGCGCGCCCTTTCATTGCTCGGCGGCGTTCCGCATGTGCAATGGTGATTTGCAAGCACGGTTTGTAATCCGCATTACAGCCTGGGATCGGCGCGACACACTAAATATATTTTAGGCTGTTAGGCCAAGAATACTTGAATTTCTTTTGCCCATAGGATAAAAAGAAATTCGCAATTGTTCAGAGAATGAGGACGTTTATCCCTCAATTTTTTCGTCTGTGAGAAAGGTCGTATGTGGAACTATTCCGAGAAAGTCATTGACCATTTTATGCACCCGCGCAACGTCGGAGTGATTGAGAACCCGAACGCGGAGGCGGAAGTAGGGTCTATCGCGTGCGGCGATATGCTCAAGATCCAGCTCAAGGTTGACGACGAGGGGATCATTCGGGATGCCAAATTCAAGACATTTGGCTGCGGGAGCGCCATCGCGTCGGCCTCGATCTTAACCGAGATGATTATCGGGAAGCACGTTGACGAGGCGGCGAAGATTACAAACAAGGACATCGCTGAGGCACTTGGCGGGTTGCCGGAGGAGAAGATTCATTGTTCGGTGATGGGACGCGATGCGCTTGAGGCGGCGCTGGCAAATTATCGGGGCCAGATGCGCAAGACTCCTGAAGAGGAAGATCACAGCAAGCTGGTCTGCCGTTGTTTTGGCGTAACAGAAAACAAGATTCGGCGGGTGGTGCGAGAGAATAACCTGAAGACGGTCGAGCAGGTGACGCATTATTGCAAAGCTGGAGGAGGGTGCGGCGCTTGTCATGGTGAAATTGAGGACATTATTGATGACGTGTGGAAAGCCAAGGCTGCTGGAGAGGAAGAGCGGGCAGAGAAACCGAAACGGCTGACGAATATTCAGAAAATTGCCCTTATTCAGGATACCGTGGAACGTGAGATTCGCCCGGCATTGCGTATTGATGGTGGCGACATCGAGCTCGTTGACGTAGAGGGCGACAAAGTGCTCGTGGCCCTACGCGGGGCATGCGCGGAATGCCCGGCGTCGCCAGTGACGCTAAAGGGCTATGTGGAGCAGAAACTGCGCGAGTTTGTCTCAGATGGGCTGCACGTGGAGGTGGTGTCGCAATGAGTGTGATCTATCTGGATAATAATGCCACCACACGAGTGGCCGACGAAGTCATGGAGGCCATGCTCCCTTACTTTTGCAACTACTATGGCAATCCAGCCAGTATGCATACTTTTGGTGGTCAGGTGGAGAAGGAGATCGTGCGAGCAAAGGAACGCATCGCCAGCCTGCTCGGCATCTCCGATATTACGGAGATCGTAATCACGAGCTGTGGCACGGAGTCGGACAATGCAGCCATCCGGGGTACGCTGGATTCGTATCCGGATAAACGGCATATTGTGACGACGAAAGTTGAACATCCTGCAGTGGTGAATCTCTGCAAGCATTTGGCGCGCATCGGCTATCGCGTAACTGAGCTGCCTGTGGATAGCGAAGGGATGTTGAATCTAGATGGATTACGCCATGCAGTAACCAACGATACGGCCATCGTTTCCATTATGTATGCAAATAACGAGACAGGAGTGATCTTTCCGATCGAAGAAATCGAACAAATTGTGAAAGAAAAAGGTTGTGTGTTCCACGTAGACGCAGTGCAGGCGGTGGGGAAGATTCCGGTAAACCTAGCTACGAGTTCGATTGATCTGCTCTCGCTCTCAGGCCATAAGCTCCATGGCCCTAAGGGTGTGGGGGCACTATACGTTCGCAAGGGGACGCGGTTCAAGCCGTTTATGATTGGCGGACACCAGGAACGTGGGCGCCGGGGTGGAACAGAAAACTCCGCAGGGATCATTGGGCTGGGCAAAGCGTGCGAATTGGCTGAAGCGCATATCAACGAGGAAAATACACGGGTTAAGGCGCTCAGAGACAGGCTCGAGAAAGCCCTGCTTACTTCAGTCCCAAATGTTAGGCTGAACGGACACAAGGCGCATCGTCTGCCCAACACGACCAACGTCAGCTTCGAGTACGTAGAGGGCGAGGCGATTTTGCTCTTGCTGGACAGCCATGAGATCGCTGCGTCCTCAGGGTCTGCATGTACGTCCGGCTCTTTGGAGCCGTCACACGTGCTGCGCGCCATGGGGATTCCATTTACCTTTGCACACGGGTCAATTCGATTCAGCCTCTCGGTTTACAATACGGAAAAGGAAATTGACACGGTTATCCGGGTAGTGCCGGAGATTATTGCACAATTGCGTTCCATCTCGCCGTACTGGGAGGAGGCGACGGCAAAAAAATCAAAGGCTAAGGAAGCAGGGCAGCCGACGCGCAAAGCCACTTCCTAAATTCTCCGGTTCAAGCGTAGCGTTAACAGGGCACAGTATAAGGCGCTGAGGATACTATCTCAGCGCCTTTGTTTATCGGTGGAGTGCGAACGGAATCGCTGAGGGTAGTTGTAGGGGCGTATTGATGGATTCTCAATAATTGTTTCCGTAATCGGAGTTTGTAGCAGTGCGATTTATCGTACATTCTATCGCATGTTCTCTAAATAATACTGGGCTTTAGAACTTTTTCGAAATGGCCCAGGCGGGGGCGAGGCTTCAAGAGTACTATGAAGGGCGTTAAAATACACGAATTATCCACGATGCCTTTAGTTGAGGCCGCCTTGAGGCGGTCTCTTCTTTGCACCAATCTTCAGCTGGGGTGAAACGGAAAGTTGGCAAAATAAAACCACCAGGGTTCACCCTGAAGGGCGCTTTAGCGTCGCTTATCCAACTGCGGCTTTAGCCATTGAAATCTGACCCACTGCGAGAAGCTCCGCCGAGGCGGACTAAAACGAAAAGGCCAGATTTCCCTTAGAGCAATGTGGCGAAGGCGTCACAGGTGAAAATCGAGAGCTATGGGAATTTCGTTCAGTTTGTATTCAGGGGTTAAAGCGAACAAAATTCACCGCGCCAAAGGCGGGTAAATCGCCTCGACGACCTTGGCTAAGGCTACCAGTAGTTCTTACGGCTCGAAGCATTCAAAAAGTTCTAAATCTCAGTAAATAGTAGTACATAAGAGGCATCCATCCGTATTACCGAAACAAGAATTTAAAGTTCATCAATACGCCGCTACAAGCTCACAGGGTGTCACTTCATGCTGCTGCAATAGGACGCGGGCTTTTTTTCACTTGCATCAGACCTGTGTATTGATTTATAAACAGCGGAATTTTCGCAAGAATGGAGAGATCTGGTTTATGGGAAGAAGGTGAAGAGAATGCTAGGCAAATTGTTGCTGCCCACAATTCAAGAAGCTATCGAAAAAAAGGAATACCGCACCTTGAAAGAGGCACTATCGGAGATTCCCGCCATTGAGTTGGCCGATCTTGTTCAAGATCTCGAGGAGAAGGAGCGGAGCCTGATTTTTCGTCTCTTGCCCACAGAACAAGCAGCCGACGTGTTTGAGTTTTTATCGGTGACGGAGCAAACGGCGCTTCTCTCGTCTCTTGGTAAGGATACCTGCCGGGAGCTGCTTGAAGAGATGTCACCCGATGATCGGACCCAACTGTTAGAGGAATTACCCGCTGAGGTCATGCATCAGCTGTTGGCTCTGCTTTCGCCAGAGGAGCGCAAGCTTGCTACCACAATGCTTGGCTATCCGGAGGAATCTGTTGGGCGGTTGATGACCAATGACTTCATTGACTTACGGGTGACGATGACAGCGGGCGAGGCACTGGCGCATATCCGCAAAGTGGGACTCGAAAAGGAGACTGTGTATTATTGCTACGTGATAGACAAGGATCGGAGACTCCTTGGAATTGTTTCGCTGAAAGATCTGGTGCTGACGGATCCGGCAACTCGCATCGAGGAGCTGATGTTCAAGAATTTTATCAGCGTCCGGACAACGATGGATCAGGAAGAGGCGGCAAATCTGCTTAAGAAATATGACCTGCTTGCCCTGCCGGTCGTTGGCCGGGATGACAAGCTGGTTGGCATTATTACCGTTGATGACTTAATGGACGTCATGGATGTTGAGGCTACCGAGGACATTCACATGTTAGCAGCGGTGGTGCCGACCGAGCATGCCTACCTGGAAGTAAATTGGACAGGCATGGTGCAGCGGCGCTTGATCTGGCTGCTTCCGTTGCTGTTTATTGAACTACTTGCGGCGATAGTGCTCAAGCACTATTCCTTCGATATACAGACCGTTCTGCCGTTGCTCTTCTTCCTGCCGGCCTTAATAGCAACAGGGGGTAATACCGGAACGCAGGCATCAACGATGGTCATTCGCGCTCTGGCAACAGGCGACCTCCGGTTGGGTGATGTCTTGCGAGTGGTCCGGCGCGAAATTTTCGTAGGCCTGGCCCTCAGCTTTGTTCTGAGTTCTGTTCTCTTCGTGATGGCCGGGCTGTTTATTTCTCCCGCGGAGCAAGTGCCGGCTATCTTAATTGCGCTTACCATTGGTCTGGGCCTGGGAGTGGTCGTCACCGTGTCGAACATGGCAGGGACAGTGATGCCTTTTGTTCTCAAGATGTTGCGGCTTGATCCGGCATTGATGTCGGCACCGTTTATTAGTACGACCGTGGATGTGGCCGGGCTGATCATTTACCTCGAGATTGCACGGCGTGTTTTAGAGCGGTTTGTGACTTGAGAAGAGTTCGGGAAAGTGCGCTGCAGGCATGTTGAAGAACAGGGGATGTAGCAAGGCGCACAGCGAGTTTTCTTGTTGTTTTTGGGATCTGGTAATATACTATATGTATTGTAAAGACTTGTGGGGACAAGGCGATTTCCTGGGCAAACTGTAGGTACTCTGATGAGTAATGTACAAGAGAGAGCTGCAGCATTTCGCGAGGCTATTAGCGGGTGCCTGGCTTATCAGGAACTCGTGAAGACACTTGATCGGCATATCCGCGAGCTTGTGGGCCAGGGATTCGAGGATCTTAGGATTGCAATTCTCGATCCTGAGGACGAGGAATTCCATTTTTTGTTTCCCTGGTCGGCGCAGACATTTTCATACTACAGGAGCAAGTCTAAACGCGCAAACGATTTTGTCAGCTACGGATTAGGATGCCAAAAAACGCTGATTCTTAAGAAGCAGGACGCGGGCCAATTTTTTCAGCAGCATCGGATTCAGGCGCCTGTGCATGTGCCTGCTTTCTTGCTGCTCGTTCCCATTCGGCAGAATAACCAGACCGCAGGAGTGCTTCAGATTAGTTTGAGCAAAGGGAGGGAAGGTGATCTTGGTGTGCTTCAGGCAGAGCTGGAGACTGTGGGCGAGCTAGCGGGGGAGGCACTGGACAAATGTCATCGCTACGAATTGACCAGACAGGAGCTCGAGGAGCAGTCAACAATTCTCCAGATTTCCGCATCCCTGCAATCGCATAAGAAACTTGAGGGTGTGCTGGAAGCAATTCTCGACGCTGTCACGCAGAAGTTAGGATTCAACCGCGCTGTTATTGCCCTGGTGGATACAGCCACGGGCACCCTCCAGGGAACAATGACCAAAGGCCATGAAGACACCTATCGTCTGATTAACTGTCCGGTGGCAAGTTCAACAGAAGTGCTTGCGGAAGTTGTGCGAACTTGCAAGACGCAATTCATAAAGGATGTGCGGAGCGACGAACGAATTCCCATGGTTATCCGCGAGCGACACGACGTCTGGCAGGTCGTATATCTTCCCTTAAAATCCAAAGGCGAAGCAGTGGGGGTTTTGGTAGCGGATCACAAGACAAATCGTGGACAGGTGACGCCGCATCGGTTGAAGACCCTGGAAATTTTTGCGGCTCAGGCTTCATTGGCGATCGAGAATGCCCGTCTTTATCAAGAGATTGAGCAACTGGCAGAGACAGATGGGCTGACCGAAGTGTTCAATCGCTATTACTTTGACAAGGCATTAAAGCGCGAAGTGCCTCGCGTCAAGCGATACCATGAGCCATTGAGCCTACTCATGATTGACATTCGGGATTTCAAGCGAATTAACGATTTGTATGGCCACCCTGCCGGAGATGAAATCCTTAAAGACGTGGCACGGTTGCTCATGGAAATTGTACGCGATACCGACATCGTGGCGCGCTATGGAGGCGACGAGTTTGTGGTGCTAATGCCCAATACCAGCGAGGAGCAGGCGCGACTGGTTCAGGAACGAATTGAAAAGGCCATTGTCTTGCGCAACCAGTTCCAGCCAGAGGTGAGCCGCAAGTTCACTCTCACCATTGGCCTGAAGGTGGCACATGCATTCAATGTGGATAGTATTTTGGTTGATGCGGATAAGGCCATGTACGTGGGAAAGGAAGACAAGGAGCAGCAGGATCTGCTCGCCGTGCTGACTCAAAGCGATCTGGAAGCTCTCGAACAATGGGATCATTTTCTTGCCAGCGTGTTGAAAGTCCTCTACGACAAGGAGCCCTATTTTTATGATCATTCGCGGCGGGTCATGAATTATGTGGTGAAAATTTGCCAGCTCCTGGGGCTCGAACGCTCATTCATGCAAACCGTGGCTGTAGCAGCATTGTTGCACGACATTGGGAAAATCTCGATCAATACGCGGCTGCTTAATAAACCTGCACCACTGACCGATGACGAGTATCGCATTATTAAAACTCACCCTGTGGTGGGAAGCGACCTGTTACGCAATCTCGACTATTTGGGAGATATTCGGGAGGTAGTGCTTCACCATCATGAGCGATTTGACGGCAAGACCAGCGGCGTCTACCCCGGCTATCCGCGTGGCCTGCAAGGTAAAGGAATCCCGATCGGTGCACGCATTTTAAAAGTGGCGGATGCATATGATGCGATGACCTCGCTTCGGCCGTACCGGGTTCCCATAAACTCCACCGAGGCGATCAGGGTACTGAAAGACGATCGTGGCCATGCATTTGATCCAGAAATTGCTGATGTCTTTGTCCCTCATCTCAAGGATATTGTCCGGTCGGTGACATTCAGTTTTGCCATAGAGGACGCAAAAGTGCCACCCCGCGAGCAGACCCACTCGTGAGGCCGATGGTGTGACTTTGTGATTTTTGTTGTGTAGACCAGCGCATGCCGCGATAAAGGTAGGCCTTTTCCAGGAGCAAGCGAAAACCTATTGGCAGGCATCAGTAAATTCTGGTTCCGTAAATAACCCTCACATTTGACGTGGAAATCACCGTTTCCACCAGCCCCTTGTTCTCTACACAGAAGAGCCCTTTTAGCTTGCCTCCCAGGAAGGAAATAATGCCGTAGCTACCACTGGGAACGTTGTCAATGTCTTCCAGAGTCTGGAGGTAGTGGCCAACTTCGTAGTGCATATCGCCAATTTGACGTGCGGATGTACTGGCAGGCACCCGCTGCAGGCATCCGATAAGCGTCTGGATGTCCCGGCGGTCGGTCAACGTGCTGAGTAGGTAGGCGAGATTGTCGCCAAGGTTGGTATCTCGCAATGCTTCAATGACTCTGCCATTTTCCAGCGACGAAGTGATGAGGGCGAGATTATAGTGCTGCTGAGCCCTGTTCAGACACCAGATGAGCGATTTTATGTGAAGGAGGAGTTTGCGCAAGTCCATGGTCGCGTCAGCGCTTTCAAGAAAAGTGTCCACTTTTTAATCCCTTGCAGGACACAGCATAATACTACTGGTTATGTCTATATTTGGGGACGATGGGAATTTCAACTGTTTTCGTCGCGATTTCACTACTATCGCAAGGTGCTTTTGGGTACGCGGCCTTTTTCTTTGGAGAAAGACCTACGAAATGCACTGCTGAATTCTTCATGCGCCTAAGGCGCATGCTCATCATGCCGTCGTGGTTTTTTTAATCTTCTTAACCACTACGACACTACAGTCACGGCGAAAGAATCAACACTACGTTTTTTGCTCTGAATTGCGAATTGAATACCGGTGAATAAGCGACACAAGGTTCGCAAGAATGCATGTGCCTGAAGCGAGTTGATGCCAGCCCCGGCAGCAGCAGAGGTAAAAGGCAAACGAAAGCAGATCGCCTTTAAGGTTCAAAGCTTATCTCTCTTTAACGCCTATGTCTAAGGCAAGCAGAATCAGTCTCCGGCACGGATAGGCCGTCTATGTGCTTGAGAGTCATGGTTGGCCGCATGGGCTGGGTTTAATGCAAACAAGATAATGCGCCTTATTTTGATAAAAAGGTCTTGACACGGAAGGGACATCTCAGTAAAAGTAGTATTTGACTAATGGATTGAAGGATATTGTAGGCCTTGAATTTTTGCTCTTTGAAAAGCTAAACAGATGGCAGGCATTGGCTTGTCTGACGTGGTTCCTTGTACGTTCCAACGAGATTTCAAACTCACTGTTTGAATAAAGTTTCCTAACGGAGAGTTTGATCCTGGCTCAGAACGAACGCTGGCGGCGTGGATTAGGCATGCAAGTCGAGCGAGAACGGTGGAACTTTGAGGAGTTCGCTTCTCAAAGGGAAACTTAGTAAAGCGGCGAACTGGTGAGTACAAGGTGGGTAATTTACCTCAAAGTGGGGGACACCCCCGGGAAACCGGGTTTAATACCGCATGTGGTTTTGGGATCTCCGGATTTCAAGACTGAAGGTGGCTCTTACTTTAATTAGAGCTGTCGCTTTGAGATAAGCCCGCCCCCCATTAGCTAGTTGGTAGGGTAAAAGCCTACCAAGGCGACGATGGGTAGCTGGTCTGAGAGGATGGTCAGCCACACTGGGACTGAGATACGGCCCAGA
>CAYVXD010000077.1:0-18692 GCA_964454265.1 uncultured Candidatus Sumerlaeota bacterium
CAGGAAGATAGAACTTCTATAGCCTGTCATTTCTCGGCGGTCAAGACACTAGCTCGACCGTTGCAGTTGACAACCCCATAGGGGTGGTCAACCGTACACTGTCGCCAAGGCGAATCGGTCGATAAAGCACAAGTGACAGGCCGGCGATCATGTTACCTAGCGTGCTTTGAGCCGCAAGGCCCAAAACTAAGGAAACGACACTCGCCCCCGCAAGAAGTGCAGTCCCTAGAGATCGTAATTCTGGGATTAGATGGGCATAAAGAATGAATCCAACGAGAAACACAAGAACCTGAGCCAGCGAGCTAGCAAAACGAAGCCCGGTCACGTCCGTGAGGTGCAACTCCGCGTGTTTCGCAATCCTCCGAATAAGGATTACCAGTACGACGGCAATCCCAAGAAACACGAGGCCAAAGAATGCTGCCCCGCTCGCAGTATTCGGATTAAGCAAGTCACGCTGTAAGGCATCAAACAATTGACTCATCTCCTCTATCGTTGTCCGGCTAACGTTTCGGCTAAGAGGCTAGCAAAGGAGCGCAGCGGATTTGCCAGTCCTGCTTAAGCCGCTGGTTCGACGAATATCAATCAAGGTTTATCTGTCTCTATAGGTTGATCTGAAAGTGTATTCAGAAACGCGACGATGGCGTCCACCTCATCATCCGTTAAGCCGAGATTTCCCAGCTCTTTTTTATTAACTGTTTCCGGAACTTCGGGTGGTGGCCAATTGCCTTTATCCCTGGTGTTGTAGAACCGGATAACTTCTTTCAGTGTCTTAAAGACACCATTGTGCATGTAAGGTGCAGTAAGAGCAACATTCCTGAGTCCTGGCACCTTGAATTTGCCATTCTCCGACGGTTTTTTAAGGATACCTCCTAAACCGATGTCGACATACTTTTCACCGAGAGGATTGTATGATTTGTCTAAGGTATAGAATGGATTGTCTGGATTTTTGGGGACACCAAGATTGTCATAGGAAAAATCAGTGAAAAGTGGAGGGAAGCCATTTTCAGTTGGTCGGCTTGGATGGCAAGCAGCACAGTTACCCTTCTTGGGGTTCTCAAATAGGGCCAATCCTATTTTCTCCTTGGCATTCAGCTTGGTTTTTCCTGCGAGATAAACGTCGTATTTTGAATTGAATGGATTAAATTCTGCGCTCTCTTCAAATGCTGCCATAGCGTCGCAGGCCATGCCGTATGCGTTGTCAATGTCTTTAAATATTTCGGGGCCATAAACAGCTTTGAATAATCCGGCGTAGCTCGATGCAGCTATTTTTTCGACAACAGTTTGTTTATCTGGATTATCCATTTCCAAGGGATTAAGAAGGGGGCCTTTTGCCTGTTCGGCCAGATTAGCGGCACGGCCATCCCAAAACTGCCCCCCAATATATGATTGTTCTTTTTCATCATAATAAAAATAGGGACTGAATGCTGCGTATGCAGCTGACGGGGCGTTTCGGTTACCAAAACGGCCTTTAATAGCTCCTTCTGATTCGGGCCTATCTTTTATATCTTCAAAGCCATGCTGCGGATCATGGCAAGTTCCACAGGATTGCCCGGGGGGATTAGAAAGATTTTTGTCGAAAAAAAGGAGAAACCCGAGTTTTTTGCGTGGCGTCAGATTGCGCTGATTGATTGTTGGGTGTTTTTTCCCTTTAAATAGAGCTGTTATAGGATCTTCGAATGCATTACAAAAACTCAAACTAGCTACAATCATAATCACAGACGACAGGACGGTCGCCATTTTTTTCATTTCTCAAGTCTCCTTTTGACTAGTCTAACTATGGTATATATAGTTTCTATCTAAATCCTTTAGACCGCAAAATTGCAGTATAAGACACCTTTGCAATTTGACCCCTAAACCGTTTGGTTTCAATAAGATACACATTTACCTTGAGCTTTGCTGGGGTGTTATATGGCTTCTATATAACATCCCCCACCCGAACCGCCTATAAAGTGTCTGCCGGGCTTCTCACCCCCTTTCCACCCTGGTTGAGGACATGGGTGTAAATCATTGTGGTCTTCACGTCCTTATGACCCAGAAGCTTCTGTACGGTACGAATATCGTAGCCGTCGGCCAGTCGGCCGTGGCGGATGTTGCGAAGGATTCATGAACGTGATGACGGCCCTGAACCCCTGTATGGAGATTCACCCACCGATGCTCTTGGGGAAGCACCCACTGCCGGTTTTTTTGTTCAATCCAATTTTTAGCATTCTAATTCTTCTTAACCACCACCTATGGCAAAGTCAAGCCCTGTTTATGCGCAAGGTGCGCGGCTAAGAAGACGTGGTGTGCGATATTATTGGGCTTTGGTTCTTGAAGACCTAACCCAAAGTGCCCGTTTTTCTCAATGAATACGGTTTTTTAAAGTAGGGGCAATTCATGAATTGCCCAGACAGTCTTTTGTAGCGGTCGCATTCATCCGACCCGCCGAGGCGGATGCGATAAATCCTCCAGAGGCGGACAGGTCGCACCGCTACAACCTTCTGATCACCCATACAATTATTGAAAGTCCATTAATCTGTTCCTAAAAGGTGTACGCTTTTACAGGCCTAAGCCAAGCTTCGGCACCATTCGTAAGCTACGCTTACTTACAGCAAAGCGGTAGCTCCACTCTGTTTTGCTACCGCACTCCAAAGCAAAAAGTCGGCACTTTGGGTTTCTTAATCTTTTGGTGGTGGTGCAGTTGGTTCTGTTGCTGTCTGAATTCCCGACGCCACTTCCGGAATGATGCCAATTTTTGCGTATATCGGACGAACCATTTCTCTCAATGATGAAAGTTTGCTAGCGAACATGAGCGAACCTAAGATACAGAAGGCCCCGCCTATCATTAAAGTATGTGGCGCGCCGATGCTACTTGCCAGGCCACCTGCTAATAAGCTGCCAAAGGGGGCTGTACCCATAAATGCCATCGCATAAAAGCTCATAACACGGCCGCGTTTGTCATCCTCCACAATGGTCTGCAAAACCGTGTTGCTCGATGCCATGTGTACCATCATTCCAAGACCGGTCACTAGCATCAACGAATAGGAAAGCCAAGAGGCGCGAGATAGGGAGAATACAATAAGTCCGACGCCAAAGATGCTCGCAGCTAGCGGAATGGTCTTCCCCAGCCCAAGTACACTTCTCCTGGACGCAAGATACATGGCGCCTGTCAGGGCACCTATGCCTGAAGCTGCCATAAGAAAGCCGAGGGTATGTGGACCTCCATGGAGAATCTCTTTGGCGAAAATAGGCATGAGCACCGCATAAGGCATCCCCATTAAACTGATCAATGCAAGAAGCAGCAAAATAGACCTGATAGGTGGAAAGCGAAAAGCGTACGAAAATCCCTCTTTCAGTCCCTGCAAAACGTGAGTCTTTTTGGTCTGCGGTTTCCTTGGAGTTATCTTCATAGCCAATAGGGCTGCAATAACGGCAAGGTAACTTATGCCGTTGAGAAGAAAGCAAATTCCTTCGCCTACCGCGGCAATGAGTATGCCCGCTATCGAGGGCCCAATCAATCGGGCACTGTTAAACATTGACGAGTTCAAGGCAATCGCATTCCCTAAATCTTCTCTTTTTTCAACCATATCTACTATAAACGCCTGACGTGCCGGAATATCGAAGGCATTAACTGAACCTAATACCATACTTAAGAATATGATGTGCCAAACCGCAATGGATCCTGTCAGAACAAGAATCGCCAGGATCAAAGCCTGTATCATGGCCAGAATTTGAGTAACAACCAGAATGCGATGACGATTCCATCTGTCGGTCCACACACCGGAAAAGGGAGCTAAGAGAAAGGTAGGAATTTGGCCAGCAAATCCAACCACACCTAATAAGAATGCTGAATTGGTCAGGCGATAGACCAACCAGCTCATAGCGATTCGTTGCATCCAGGTACCGATCAGAGAGATGCCCTGGCCACTAAAAAAAAGGCGATAATTGCGGTATTGGAGTGTGCGAAAGACAAGTCTGAGGCCTGCTGCGGCGTTAGAACGATATCTACCAGGTTTCATTTTTTATCGAAACTACCATGTCTTTTCTTAAATGGAATTTCATCTGTAGTGCTAATCAAAATGAATATTGCACTTCTCCTATCTCAGGCATTTTGGAGTTGAAAAATACGTGGCATCCGCCTCAGGCGGATGATTCTCCACGGGCGAGTTGAAAATGCGCCTCTGGCGGAACGCCCGTGCTACGCGGTAATCGCAAAATGGCTAATTCTCGGAGACATTCGTAACGTCTATTTGCCTATGGGCTTCCAGTGAGATAACTTCCCCATCATTTCAAGTGAGATGGTGTACTACCGATGTTTCAGCGATTCTTTGATGAGCGATTCCAGAGAGGCATCCTCGCCCACAATCTTGTAGGCTTTCGCTACGGCACGTGATGCCACGTAGGGCTTACAGTCGAGCGCTTCGAGTGCAGCAATGGCTTCGCGAATGCGCTGGCGTGCGGCATCGCTAATCTTCGTCAGCGCCTCAGGTTGCCTGAATGAAAAGCGCTCCATTTTGTCTTTCAGCTCGATTACCAGGCGCTCGGCAGTCTTTTTCCCGATACCGGGAATACGCGTGAGCGCCTCCAGATCCTTGTTAAGCACTGCAGTGGCAAAGTCGCCAATTGAAAAGCTGGAAAGAATACCCAGGCTCATCTTCGGCCCAATGCCTGACGTATTAATGAGCACCTCGAAGATGTCGCGCACCAGACGCAGGGAACCCGCAGAGAAACCAGCAGCGAGGCGGGGAAGAGAAAGAAGATAGAGAAATGGAAAGAACGTAATGTCCACCAAGAGCATCGCCTCCCAGCGCACAACTCTCATGCTTATTATTGAAGGCACCAGAATGTTCTCTTGCGAAGGCGGGCAAGTAATTTATTCTTCCATCCCTGACGAGGAGCTTCGCTATTAGGTAATGGAGTCACCTCCTCTCCCAAAGAAAGCCCCCAAAGCCTGGCTTTGTTGATTAGAATCTCTTTTCTCCGCTGGCGTTCAAATAGATGATTATCTCCGTCGATCCAGCTCCCTAACTGATACCAGTTGTCAGGTAGATAAATCCCCTTCTGCTTCATTTTGTCACAAAGGGGTGTCTCTTGACAAATGAAACAGGTATTAATCATATCAATACGATCGATGTGTTTTTTATTGTGTTTAATAAAGTCCAAAGTTTCGTTAAGGTCTTCTTCTCCTTCAGCAGGATGCCCTACAATAATGAAAATGACGTTTGTTAAACCCGCTTGATGAGATTCCCGAAGGTTTTGTTCCGCCGATTTTGCGTTCGCTTGTTTGCCCATAGCATGCATGACTTTTGTGGACCCGGATTCGAGCCCAAAGTAAAGAACTCTAAATCCCGCCTCGTACATTTTACGATACAAATCTTGGGTCATTTTGTCGGATATCATCACGGAGGTGCTAACATGAATTCCTTGAATCTGATTCTGAATAAAGAGATCACAGAGAGTATTCAAATAGTTCACAGAAGCGTTGGTTGCACAATCTGCCAAATGATACCTGGTGACGCCGTGATTTTCAATGTTGTACTTGATTTCCCGAACGATTTCATCTGGAGGTCGTAGACGAAATGGGTGCCAGGCTTTTCTATCGTAACAAAAATCACAACGATTGACGCAGCCGCGATTTGTTGCAATAACCCGCGTATGAGGCTTGGGAATTCGACAAATGTAATCAGGATCATAGCGGGGAAATCCTACTAATTCTTCTGCAGGTGTTGGTATAGAAGGCTTAAAAAGCCCCGCCTTTGAATTCTTAGGCGTCAACACTCCCGCAATATCATCCAATGCTGTTCCCTCTTTGATAGCCTCATTGATCGACAAGAGGGCTATTTCTCCCTCTCCAACTACAAAGGCATCCACCTGTTTGATAATAGGTTCATATCGCAACACACATTGATTAGGATAAAAGCAATCTGCCCCTCCTAATATCACAACGGCATCAGGTCTTAAGGCTTTAAGTCGAGGTATAAATGATCTGACACATTGCCGATTAATATGAAAACAGGAGAAGCCCCAAATTGATGCATCAAATTCTGCGCTTAATCTGGCAATCTCATCAAAATCGGGTTTTAAGGCAAGGCCAATCCCTGTGAGATATTGAAACGGATCCCTCCACGAAGCAAAATGACCCTGAGACCATAAAGATTTATGAGGTGGATCAAGCGCATCCCATAATTCCAAATTTATATCAACCATTTCCGATGAGTAACCTCGCTGACGAAGGTACTCCGCCAGAACTCCTACACCATAGGGCGGGTAACCGGGTTGAAAAAGAACCAGCGGCAGTATGAAAAAAAGAACATCGCGCTTAAATTGCTGCTTATTAAATCGTTGACCATAAATTTCCCGACGGCGGGAATAACCCTCTCGAATTGCATTCCACTTGCTAATGACATCCTGAGCAATCGTATGAATAAAATCGAATTCTTGAGTGATTCCCAGACGGCTACATTGTTCCATGATGGCATCGACGGAAATTGTGATTGGATTTGAGATGTCCTCGATAAGAGAAGCCAGGCACCGTATAATATGTTCACCCACCTGATTCTTATCCCCGCCCAGTCGAGCAAAGTTAAAATAAGATTCAAGTGCTCTCGTCATATCACCACAGCACGTGAGGTAATCACCGTATATCTTGTGAGCTTGAAAATCCTGGGGAACTTGCTGAATATATTGCGCTAACAAAGAAGCGGCCACGCCAAACTGACCCTCAATATACGCCTCATAAGCCATTGACGCTTGTGTCATGTAAGGAATTAATTTCTTGTTGTAAGATGTCTTCATCTTGTTACGCGGTCATTTGGGTTTCAGCATCAAACAATGAGTAACATGATTGTTGTGTGTACCTGCAGGGTCTGAGAGGCTGTCTGGAAATTACTGATAAACGTCGTTACTTTTCGCTTTTTCCTTTGAGCGTTAAGTGCATTTTTTTACTTACCTCAGGAGGTCCTGTCAATGGCGTTGCGAGAGTATAACCCTCATCAGGGACAGTTGTTTTAGTCGCCGCCGCAACTCTGGAGAGCGCAATCGCACGCTAGCGATGTTTCAGCGCCTCTTTGATGAGCGATTCCAGGGAGGCATCCTCGCCCATAATCTTGTAGGCTTTCGCTACGGCACGTGATGCCACGTAGGGCTTACAGTCGAGTGCTTCGAGTGCAGCAACGGCTTCGCGAATGCGCTGGCGTGCGGCATCGCTAATCTTCGTCAGCGCCTCAGGTTGCCTGAATGAAAAGCGCTCCATTTTGTCTTTCAGCTCGATTACCAGGCGCTCGGCAGTCTTTTTCCCGATACCGGGAATACGCGTGAGCGCCTCCAGATCCTTGTTAAGCACTGCAGTGGCAAAGTCGCCAATTGAAAAGCTGGAAAGAATACCCAGGCTCATCTTCGGCCCAATGCCGGACGTATTAATGAGTACCTCGAAGATGTCGCGCTCTTCCTCGCTCTGAAAACCGAAGAGCCTGAAGGCTTCATCGCGCACGTACGTATAGACAAAAAGTTCCACGTTATCGCCTGCACGTGGCAGCACGTTGTAGGTTGAAAGCGGAATATCCAGTCCATAGCCCACGCCATTTACTTCAATCAGGATATGTTCGGCGTCTTTAACCAGAAGCTTGCCACGAAGGTACTCAATCACGTGCGTTTCTCTCCTGCCTTTTTTGTGCGAAAGTCGGTTTGTGTTGATTGTGGAGCTGATCGCCCCGCTGACTGCGACGCCTCAAGGCTGCGTATGGGTCCGAGTGACTGGGCATGGCAGATCGCGGCAGCCAGTGCATCCGCAGCATGGTTAGGCGTCGGCACAGTCTTCAGCTTGAGCAAGGCTTTCACCATTTGCTGCACCTGGCGCTTGGAGGCGTTGCCGTAGCCCACCACCGCCTGCTTGATTTGCATCGGAGTGTATTCAAACAGTGCAACTCCCCGATCAGCCGTGGCCAGAATTGCAACACCCCGTGCTTGCGCCACCTGAATAGCAGTTTTGCGATTCTTGGAAAAGAAAAGCTCTTCCACCACTACGATATCTGGTGCGAAACGCGACACCAGCTTTTTAACCTCGCGGTAGATGCACCGCAGGCGTTCGGGCATAGGTTGTGTAGATGGCGTGCTGATGTGGCCGAAGTGGACCTCACCAGCCTCGCCCTCGATGTACTCAATCAGCCCAAAGCCAAGAGTCGCCAGTCCCGGGTCAATGCCAAGAATTCTCATGCGAAGTCCTGTCCGTTACGTAAACCAATACAACACACAGGCAGGGATGCCTGTGCTACCTGAATGAAACGCTACTGATAGGTAATGCGTATCATTCCAGAAGTAGAGAGGCAAGAGGAAAGCGTGAGCGCTACGGA
The DNA here is from genome assembly GCA_964454265.1 of uncultured Candidatus Sumerlaeota bacterium. Lineage (GTDB taxonomy): Bacteria > Sumerlaeota > Sumerlaeia > MWCT01 > JAUWMI01 > JAUWMI01. The sequence goes on from CAYVXD010000077.1 coordinate 8,328, forward strand.
CTCTTTTGCGGCCGCAAGGGCGCTCGTGTCGCGCAGGTTTAATTGCAGATGGCCGTGCGTAAAACGATGCAATACACCAGGATGGTGGGCCGATGTGTGGACAAGGCGGCGGCCCTGTGAGCTTGGGTGATGGAGAAGCAGCGCGCTTCTCTGCTGTGGGTTGGCCAGGTTCGCCAGGCTCAGCCAGTTTGGCAGGAATCGCGGCCCGGGTCTCTTGCTGAACCCGGGGGAATCGAGAGTCTCTGTTTGAGCTTACGGCGAAGCAGAAGAAGATTCAGCGTCTAGCCGCAGCGCGAGAAACCGCAGCTGCGGCACGTCAGGCATCCTTCCAGCGTCTCCATCATGATGCCGCACTCGGGACAACAGAGCATGGAGTGATGAAGCAGTGTCTGCAGGGTCAGAGGCTTTTGACCACTTGAGGCCACACGTCCATTTTCGCGGTCAAGCAAATAGAGCAGTTGCGGGAGATTGTCGCCATCCACCTGTTGGAGAAAGGGAAAACGCATCTTGAGTTCCTGGGATGGCTGATGGTTCTGGGCAAGACACTCCCGCAGCTTGCTGGAAAGCTGCGCAAGATCCTCTGGAGTAAGATACTGTTGGGTCTTGGGCTTGCCATCGAGAAAAGGCGTGGAAACCATCAGGGCCAGCTTGCCACATCCGACCGGCACGCTTGGCTTGGATTGACGCGGAGGGATTTTAACCGGTGTAGCATGATAACCCTCGGTTGATCTGGTGATTCGCAATGTGCTGGACTCGGTCTCCTGCTCTCGCTGTCGGCTACCGCTGGACCCGGAGCCAACGTTCAGCACCTGGATATTACGGCTGCCATCGCGATATACTGTCACGCCTTTGCAGCCAAGCTGATAGGCCTGGATATAAACATCGGCAATGTCCTGGCGCGTGGCGTTATGGGGAAAATTCACGGTCTTGGACACTGCGTTATCGGTGTACTTCTGGAATACAGCCTGATGACGCACGTGCCATTCGGGTGTTATGTCATAGGCTGCCACAAAGACCCTACGAACGTCCTCCGGGATATTAGTCATTTCCTTGATTGAGCCTGTTTGAGCGATCTTCTCCATCAACTGCTCGCTAAAGAAGCCTCGCTCCTGGGCAACCTCTTTAAAAATCGGGTGCACCTCAACGAGTTTTTGATCGTCGAGCACATTCCGATAGAAGCAGAGCGCATAGAGAGGCTCAACCCCGCTTGAGCACCCCGCAATGATGCTGATTGTGCCAGTGGGCGCAATTGTAGTGACGGTTGCATTGCGCATGCGGCGACCACCGGGCCGGGCATATATGCTCTGCTCAAAGTTTGGAAAGACTCCACGCGTCGCAGCCAGCTGCTCCGAGGCAGACCGCGCCTCGGTGCTGATGAACGACATTACCTGCTCTGCCACATCCAGCGCCTGGTCAGAATTACAGGCAATCTCAAGGCGAAAGAGCATATCCGCAAAGCCCATTACCCCCAGCCCAACCTTTCGGTTGCCGTGAGCCATTTCCTTCACGCGCTCAAGCGGATACTCACTCATGTCAATGACATTGTCGAGAAAGTGGATGGTCGCGTGAACTGTGCGCCGCAGCTTTTCAAAATCAATCTCCCAGCGATTATTCTTCAACCGCAGCATCTTGGCCAGGTTAATGGAACCCAGGTTACACGCCTCGTAGGGAAGAAGCGGTTGTTCGCCGCAGGGATTCGTGCTCTCAATTTTACCCAGCGCAGGTGTTGGATTGTCGGCATTGATGCGATCCAGAAAGACAATACCAGGATCGCCGTTTTTCCACGCCATATTGACGATTTTATTGAAGACGTCGCGTGCGTGGAGGGTGCCTACATTCTGCCTGCTGTGCGGATTAATCAGTGGGTAGTCTTTATCATCGAGCACAGCGTCCATAAAGGAATTGGTGATGCTGACCGAAATGTTGAAATTACTCAGCGCAACATTATCTTCTTTGGAGTGGATGAATTCGAGGATGTCGGGATGATCCACACGTAGGATTGCCATGTTAGCACCACGCCGCGTGCCGCCCTGTTTGATCGTTTCTGTGGCGGCATTGAACACGGTCATGAACGAAATCGGCCCGCTCGATACACCCTTCGTCGTCCGCACCATGTCGTTCTTGGGCCTCAAGCGGGAGAAAGAAAAGCCGGTTCCACCGCCGCTTTTGTGAATCAGTGCCGCATCTTTGACTGCCTGGAAGATGCTCTCCATGGAATCGTCCACTGGAAGCACGAAGCAGGCAGCCAACTGTTGAAGCTCCCGACCGGCATTCATCAGTGTCGGCGAGTTTGGCATGAACTCTTGTCGCGCCATCATATTATAAAAGATGAGCGCAGTCTCCTCTACATCAGCATCAGGATTGTAAAGCTTATCCGCTTGAGCAATGTTCTCCGCTACCCGACATAACATCTCCTCCGGCGTCTCTACTGGATTCCCGTTTTCATCCTTCTTGAGGTAGCGCCTGCGCAATACCGTCATTGCGTTATCGCTGAAGCACGGCGCGACCTTCTCCGTCTCAGCGATCACGTCTGAAAAGGGAACAGCGGAGGAGCGTGAGGCGGCAGCGTCAGCACCAGCGTGCTTCACACCCGCATCAACAGTCTCTTCCATAGCTACACGCTCCTTAGGGAATGGGAATGGACGGCAAGATATTGTACTTAAAAGTCTTTACAATACCAGATATTGTAAGTCAAGGCAAAAATAATGTTTTTTACTCACACCTGTTTTTAGTAACCTTAGCACCGACCATGTGTATACATTTGACACAAAAAACAGGGCTTTTCCCACAGCCAATTTTCTGACCATTTTGTCTTGATTGTACCACCATTTCTTGGAAATATCCGGCGGAAAGATTCCTTGAAGTATGGTTCTGGCAATTTAAAACTTCAGCGCGAGAATACGCTGCAATGCAGAAAAGAATCCTCGAACTGCGAAGGATTCATGCGAGGAACAAGACACAGCACAAGATTCACCATGGCATCTTCAACGTTAAGCTTTGTTTTCGCTATCACGGCATACTGACTTCTGTCATGACACTTTTTTTCTTCAAATGTGAGGGAATAGCTGGACGTAAAGAGACGCCACACACATGGCATGAGTAGTACGTAATGATCGGAGCCCCAGCTAGGCGCCGAATTTTTTGAGCTTGCCGGCATTCGCAAGTGCAAGCGACATAATCGCTGTGGCGGGAAACACACCCAGGCTTCCCTGATCGCAGGCGCGCTCGGAAAATTCACCAATTTCATCCGCATCGCAGACCTTTGAGTAGAGCATAAAGGGCACTGGATGCCAGCTATGGCCTTTTATCTGGGTGGGGGTGGAATGATCGCCCGTGACCACGACCACGTCGGGATCAAGCGCCATAAGCCTCGGCAGCAGCGCATCTACCTGCTCAATGACGATGATCTTGCCTTCGACGTTTCCATCCTCGCCATATGAATCGGTTTTCTTAATGTGCAGGAAGAAGAAATCGTACTTTGGCCATACCTTTTCGACCAAATCGAATTCTGCTTCTATTTCACCTTCAACTTTGAGCACGTCCATGCCGACCAGTTTTGCCACGCCCCGATACAGTGGATAGTTGGCAATAGCCGCAGGTGTTAATTTATAGAGCTCCGGGAGTTTTGGCAGGCACGGGTCCTTTGAAAAGCCACGCAGCAGCATGGCATTTGCGTCTTTTTCGTGCTTGAGAATAGCGAAGCACTGTTTGACGAATTTGGCGACCACCTGCTGGGTGAATCGCGTGCTTGGCGTATCTTCGGTAGCCTCGGGATCGCGTGGTGCGAGACCGACTTTCTGGGGATCTGTATCAGCGATGGAAGGGGAGAGATTTTCGCCACGCAACACAACAACAAAGCGGTAATCCCTCACAGGACGAATGATAATTTCCACACCATCAATGTTCGTTATCTTCGCCTGAAGTTTCTCGCAGAGAGCAATACACTTCTCCGTAGGCAGACGTCCAGCACGGCGATTCGTGATGATGCCCTTCTTGTCAACCTGCGCGAAATTGCCGCGTGCTGCCATATCGGTCTTTTGTAAATCAAAATCAATTCCCAGAGCCTCAAGCACTCCGCGGCCTATGTCGTGTTTCGGCTCCAGCGGATCATAGCCGAACAGAGACAGGTGCCCAGGCCCACTCCCCGGCGTTATTCCGTACCAGACAGGCATTATGCGACCACAGATGCTGTTCCGCGCAAGGTCGTCGAGATGCGGCGTCACTGCCAGCTCCAGCTCTGTCCTCTGGCGATTGGCTGACCGAATGCCACCCACGCCATCAATGACCAGAAAGACAATCTTGGAATCTGTTTTAAGCACCAGATCTTTGAGCATATTCATGGGATTCATTGCCTGCGATCCTCCTGATTGTGGAAAGAAATAAAGTTTTCAGCACACAAAAAAGCGGGATAATGTGGAAAAAATATCTCCGTGACTCTCACACATCTCCTGCGTCCAAATGCCTGACAATAATTTTGGATGAGCGGACGAAAGTCAATCAAAAATGTAATCCTAGCCTTCTAGCCACTCGCACTGCTTTTTCTTTAGAGACACTATTAAAATTAAATCTTGACCACCACGACACAACGTAAACGACGGGAGAAGGGACTGCCCGCCGCGCCGGGTCGCCCCTTCATGGTTTGATATCTTTTTGTTATGGGCTCTTAATAATGCAGGCCAGGCGCCGTTTGCCGCGGTAAAAGCTTGATTCTCCTCCTCTGGTTTCTCATTATTGCTTAAATCTAATGCAAAACAAACGCAATTGATTGTGGCGATTAATTTCAAAAACGCGAAGATGAAACTCCCCCAGGGCGTTTCCGAATACTCCAGCAAGAAGTGCCAGCGACCTTGCACCGCAATGCTGGGACCGCATTGAATTTTTGAAAAGAAGGCATTCATGGAAGTCATTTTGTTACTCTTGATTCTCATGCTTCTGGCGCCGGGAGTCTTTGTCACACTGATTGTGCCGATTCTCTTCCTTCTCGGCCTTTTCCTCATGACCCAACTCTTCGTTCACTCAGTGGCCTCTCTTGTGCTGGTTCCGCGTTCGCTGATCCAGATTGCGACAAACCGAGTGGTGAAGCGGAATCATGCACTGGAACATGCAACGGTGAACGTGCTGGAGCAGCGATTTGGGAAGTCGCGCGTGGCTGGCTATGCTGTGCGCGATGGGTATAAGCTGATTGCGCCGCAGCCCATCCCACCGGAGATTGTTCTGCAAGCAGCCCAGGAAGGCCTGGAGCGGCTCCAGCGAGGCGAGCGAAATCTCGCAATCCACACCCGCTGTGGCACCTCGCTTCTCGTCTCTAATTTCCTCTTCTCTCTGCTCTTTATCTTGCTGCTTGTTGCATCACACCGTTTTAACTTGATGACCATTCTAATGGCCATTCTCCTGGCTTTCCTGTTAGGCCGACCATTAGGGCTAATGGTCCAGAAGTATCTGACTACCAGCACCGACGTAAAGAATCTCTATATCAGCGACATTGATGTCGAGTATCAGAGCACGCATCCGGTGCTGGCGCTATTCCAGCCGCTGCGCTACCACATTCGCACAGGGTATTACGAGCGGGCAGAAGGCAGGAAACAAGCCTTATTGAGTGACAAATTCAGAGAGTGAAATGGCGAAATAACGCATTGGGGGGTGTATTTTGATTAGGGCCTGCCACAAAGTCGCAGAGGCACAGAGATTTTCAAGCAATGTATCTTTTTACTCTGTGTCTCCGAGCCTCCGTGGTTCTATTTCCTACATACAAGGCACGGAGTATGCACAAAAGTTTTAATCTGTGTTTATCTGCGTTCATCTGCGGTTTAAAAACATGAATAGTGTTGTTTGTGTTCTGTGTCTCTGTGCCTCCGTGGCTCAACTACCGCTGCCACCAATTTAATGCAACGCAAGAAGACCACGATGAAATGGAATACCAGCCATCACAAAGATCGCTAACGTGCGCCATTCTAAGTCGGGATTTCGTCATTACCCGGGCATTCGCGCCGCAACTCCTCCCATCGCTGTTCAGCTTCGGTCTCATCAAGGTTCTCCGGCAGACCAGCAAACAAGAAACGCTCAAACATCCGCTGCCATCCTGTCCAGAGCTCTCCACGCTCACGCGCCTTCTCTGTGGTCTCTTTGTACGTGCTCAGGTAAGCGTCAATGTAGTCCGCATAGTGCAGCAGCAGTGCCTCTATCGTCTTGGGCCGCCGCGGTGAACCCCACTCCTTTAGCCCATGGTGGCTGACCAGAAGATGCAAGAGCAGGATTTTGGACTCCTGCGGAAAATCCGTGATGGCCTCAATCTTTTTCTCAACCAGGCAAAAGCCGATCGTGATGTGACCGAGCAACCGCCCAACACTCGTATACCGGATCGCCCGGCGATATGCGAATTCATGAATCTTCCCCATGTCGTGAAGTAGCACACCCGTAGTCAGCAGATCGCGGTCGTACGGCGGGTAGAGCTCGCCAATCGCATGAGCCACGCGTAGCACCGCCAGCGTATGTTCCAGCAGCCCTCCGATATATGCCTGATGCATGGACATCGCCGACGGCGCGCGCGAAAACGCATCCAGAAACTCCGGGTCGTCGAAAAATGATTTGAGCAATGCCTTGAGGTGCGGCGTCTTGACCGACTCGATCGCCTTGCGCAACTCCCCGTGCATCTCCTCAACCGACCGCTTTGAGTGCGGCAAAAACTGCTCTAGCTCAACCTTATCCTCCGCTACTTTTTCTACTGATCGCAGCGTGAGCTGAAGCTGATTATTGTAGATGCCAACGTCGCCGGAAATCTTGACAAAATCCTCCGCCTTAATCTCGCCTCGCAGAAACTTCCCCGCATTCTTCCACATCATCGCCTGCACCGTACCGCTCTTGTCCTGCAGCACGAGCGCCGCGTACATCTCCCCGCTTCGCTTTTGTCGTTTCTCCAGTGATTGGATCAGGTAAACCGACTTCACCGGTGTGCCCGGCTCAAGCTCGGAAATCTTTATGTGCTCCATGCTTCTCTCCTTAAACTTTCCGGACGCGATGTGTAAGGGATTTCGGAAACAGAATAAGGCAGAAACAAAGTAGTTCAAAATTGGAATAAAAATTCTATCGAAACAATTTCGCACAATGCAAGCAGAATATCCATTATATATCGGCAAATTTTCGCAATTGCTAAAGAATTCAGCCCGGACAGTTAGAAAACCCTCTGAACCTAATACTTAAGGTCTGATGTCAAAGGACTGAAAATAACGATATTGGGATTTGAACAAGACCTAACGAAAAGGCCTGAAGAGTTCTTCCACATCAGCAGCTACAGGAACAGAAGCCGCAGACATGCGACAACCTCGGATATTGGCGGTTATAAAAAATATCCGCTCGTCTCCAGGTTCTCCGACTAAGCTTACTGCCGTGCACATCATTCTTCTTAGTAGCTCAAAGTGCCCGAAAATTTCTGATGCGCATAGCTCCAGTATTGGAACAATTTGGCTTTAACCCTACGTGCTACAAACTTGGAGTGCGGTAGCGCAACGCAGTGGAGCTACCGCTTTTCCGCCGCGGCGGACTATCGCTTCGCTTACGCATTCCAAAAGACGGGCACTTTGAGTTAATAATGGATTATTGTAGGGGCGTATTGCAATACGCCACTACTTGTGCCGGTTCTGGTTGCTTGCCGTAGCTCACACAAAGACGCAGGGAGGCAAAGAAAAGCACGATTTAAGATTTCACAATTCACCGGAATGTTTTGGTGACTTGGCGGCTTTGCGTGAGATTTTTTACATGCCAATTTTCTACCTGAAATGCTAACCCATTTGAGGAAGGGCCTAAGAATTAGCATTGACTTCCACAAATTTTTAAAGTATTTTCTATACAAAGTGTAAATTCAAAAAAGGAAGTGAGCAATCATGAGAAACTCCAAGAACTTTATTATCCCATGTTTGATTTTCTTTGCCGTCACGGCTAATGTTTTTGCCGTCCCCGTCTGGACGGAGATTAATACCGGCTTTCCACCCGGCTCTCCACCGCTGATTAATGTAGTGAGTGCCACTACCGACACAACAATTATCAATGTAGTGATACCTGGTTTCTGGGAGGATGAGATCACCACGTACAGTCACACCTATAAGCGGATTTATCTACCTGCCACCTCTGACGATGGCACCAGTGAGGGTATAGGGGTGTATCAAACCACCGGGGACGTAGGGTTGAGTGCAGTCCCGGTGATCAGACTTTATCTTGGAATAATGTCAAACGCCACGACTGTGACCATGGAAAATATTATAGTGCATGATAAGGTAACTTCGTCGGGCTATACCATCTATCCCAATCAGAAGGTGAGGGGCGAGGAATACTATGAGCCCTTTCAACGCGATGATGCTCATTACATGAGCTCCGCTTATTATCCTTTTGATTATTATATCACCCCCGACATTCAGTCTTCAGTTGATGAGTGGCATCATCTTCGTGTGGCAGTAGTGGAACTTTATCCCTTCTTTATTCAGCCGGCATCAATGTCAATGGATGTGTTAGCGGACTTCGACGTTCAGTTTGATCATTTCCCAGAAGCTGGAGACCCACCGATAACTTATGTTTGCACGTTGCTGTGGCACAATGTTTACAATAGCCAGATTGAGAATTACGCTTTTATTGAAAATCTCTTGCCTCCCCCAGTGATCACACACAAAGAGAAATTCCGAATTTATGTGGCAAAGGGCCTGGAAACTAATGCCAGACTCGGAGATTTCAAATTCTGGAAGCGACGCCAGGGCTATGAGGTAACGGTTCGCACCGTAGGAAGTGGCGGAGACGTTGCTAATAACACTACAGACATTCAAAATGACATCACAAGTTACTATGATGCAAATCCTTGCTGGGATATTTTTGTCCTTTTCGTTGGCGACTATGCTCAAATCGTGCCGAAGACGCATTCTTATTTCTGTTCTGGCAATAGAATCGGTCTTTCTGATTATAAATACGCCTGTGTAAAGGGAAATGATGAGTATGCCGACCTCTTTATCGGGCGTATCCCTGCTGATAGTGATTCTCAATTGACTGATATCCTGGACAAGATCATGAAGTATGAAAAGTCGCCTCCGCAGGATAACTGGCTTACCCGGTCAATACTGGCGGCACACAGGCAAGGATACTCGGGCAAATATACGGCGTGTAAGAATTCTATTGCTAGCGCGGCGTACAGTCTTGGGGGGCCGACCTTTACCAAGGCTTATGGAGGTGCTTCGCCTTACGCTACAGATTCCCAAGTGGTAAACTATATTGGCTCGCCACATTATGGCATTGTCAATTACCGGGGACATGGAAGTAAAGATGCCTGGACTGATTGGAATAAAGGCGGTCAATATTTCAATTATTCTGATGTTATTTCCATCAACAATGGAGATTACACGCCAGTGGTATTCAGCATTGCTTGTCTTAACAACAAATTTGATGAGACGGAATGCATAGGTGAGCACTGGCTCCTGCGTAAAAGTGGTACAAGTAAAGGCGCCGTGGCACATCTCGGTGCCACTAATGTCTCTTGCACTCTTGCAAATCACGAATATGACCGGCAGATTTTTAAACAGATATTCGATGTGGGCACCTATTGCATTTCCGCGGTGAGTAATTTTGCCCATGCCGCCACTCTAAAATATTATGAGACAACCAAGCCAAATGAGTTACAATACCCAAGAAGTAATGCGTATATATATTGTGTTTTTGGCGATCCTTCCATGCAAATTCGCACCGATACTCCCGAATCTTTTACACAAGTCACCTGTGATAAGAATCCGGTTGAAATTACCGATACTTCGTTCACTGTAACAGTGAACGATGCCGGTGGGGCTGTGCAAAATGTCACAGTGACAATCGAGAAGCCGAAGGATTCCGCTACACCTGAGTTCTTTCTTACCAAGAAAACAGACTCGCAAGGTGAAGCGGTGTTTAGCATTTCGCCTACTACTGGTGGAAATGTGTATGCTACCGTGTCCAAGCACAATTACATTGTGTGGGAAGGCAACCCCATCCCAACGTCTACTCCTACGCCCACACCAACACCGACAGGAACAGGAACAGCAACTCCGACACCGACGCCGACAGGAACAGGTACCGCAACTCCGACTCCTACACCAATAGCGACACCAACGACAACTACACTCGTCATGGAATATACGTTTGATTCATCTGTTGAGAGCTGGGGATTCCTGGGGCTGAGTGGTACGGGCTTCTCCGGCGCGTCGTCAAGCTATAGTGGTGGCCGGTTAGGCATCAGTTCAGCAAGTGATACAACGAGCCGCGTGGGGTTCTGGAACGGGCCGACGAATATTTCTTACGTGGCGGGGAATGTGTACCGGGCAAAGTACCTGGTCTCCTCCAATCAAGCCACGGCGTCTCAGA
>CAYVXD010000078.1:0-18542 GCA_964454265.1 uncultured Candidatus Sumerlaeota bacterium
ATTCTCTGGATGATTGTTCAGATCTTCCTTCTTGGCGAACCTATCAAACGGAGCGAAGATGAACTGCTTGACAGTGAAACGCGTCTTCTGGACGCCGTTGCCCATGATCTGGAAGAGGTGGACCAAACCTTTGCTAGTCTGTTCTTCAATGCGGATGAGGAATATGAGGCTGCAGAACCGAAAGCACATGGAAATGATAAAGAGAATATGAAAGTTGATAAGGGTCAGCCCAAAGATGTGCACCCTAAAGTTTTCAAGCAGATGGGCAATGGTTCCCCCAACAAATGAGGCAAGTCCAAAGGCCATACCCGAGATCGCCAGGAAAATCGCAAGGTAGTATGCTCGCCCCTTTTCCGGCGTCAAAATGAGCGGCAGATTGAATGCCGCAATGTTAAATCCGGTCCAGCAAAAGCCTGTCAGGAGTGCATCAAGAAATAAAACATGGAAGTGCCCCGGTGTAGGGAAGAGCCATATCGCCGGCAAGGTGCAAATGAGCATCGCATTGCTGAGCATTACAGTCTTTGTGCCTGCCTGGTCGAGCCATTTTCCCCACACGTAATAGGCACAAAAACCGACTATGCCATTGACCAAGGTATAGAGCCAGATTTGGGGATACGTCATCTGGAGGTAAGTGAGCATGTGGGCAGTGAAGAAGGCTGAGGAAATACCAATACCGAAGTTCCAGAATCCGAAATAGAGCGAAATTTTGCAAAAGTTTTTATTTGCGAAGACCTCAGAGAGGAGGTTTCGAAGCGGCGGGCCCTTCTGCCGAACCATGGGTGGTTCGTACTGCCTGTTCAAAAACCGGAGCGCAATGGCCGCACAAATAACAGCCACCGTAATCAAAACGCCAAAGCCTTCTCGTACGAATCCATGCTGCTGAAGGTGTTCGAGGAATTCAGAGGCGACCTTGTCCACGGCGATTAGTACGGCGAGCAGAATTGCACTGCGGAATCCGAGATAACGCCCACGAACCGCCTCAGGAATCAGATCTGACATCCAGGTTGTCCAGGCATTCGCACTGAGCACGGCCGCTATGTTGGCCAGGGAAAATAGTAATAAGAAAATGGAGATTTTCTGCATTGGATTGAGAAAACGAAGGAAGGGTAGGATGATGAAGAATACCCATACGTGGCGTGCGATTAGGGTGTTCCAGAAGCAAATGGCCTTGCGCTTGCCTGTGTGATTTGTCCAATATGCAGATACAAGCTGGAGGGCCTGGAAGCCGAACGGAATGGCACTGAGCAGGCCAATGTGGAAGGCATTTGCCCCCAGGAGGTATGCATAGCCTACCAAGAACTTGCCACCCGTGAGCACAATGTGAACAGTGGCAAATATCCCCTCGTAAAGGGAATTGCGCATTCCCAGGCGGCGTTTAGTATTTACCCGTCTCCGCTTACGTTTTAAGCGGGCAAGAGCGTCAGGATCTTCTGCAACAGGCATTAGTTTAAGATGTGAACAAACAACAAAATTAGGTTATGCAAGAGATGGTCTGATTTTAAAACGTGCGATGCTTGTGAATTAGAGAAGTAAATTAATCAAGCAAAATTATTGTGCCATATAATGTGCAAAGTCATGCAGCACAAAAAAATTCGAGCCACAATTCCTGTAGCCCTCCGGTTTAGCGGCTTGAGATGGAACCACTGAAGCGTCTATTTTTTCTTATCCTCTGTATACGGTTCAAATCGCAAAGGTAACTTCGGGTAGTCGCCGTCCAAGCCCACTCCCTTTTCGGAGAGCAGTTCGTATTGTGGATGTTCGCGTTCCCGCACCCAGATTGAGTTTTCAGCTGCCGGTGGCGCGGGGTAGGTATCATTGCCCTGAGTATCAAGGAAGATGCCGATGTTTAGAAAGTCTTCCCGCAATGTGCCGAGCTCGCTATTATTGTATGCGCCGAGGGTAAGAGTTCCTGTCGAGTTGTATGAGTCATCCCCATGGAGATCAAAGCATAGACCAATGGAGTTACTATTAGCGGTGCCCAGGCTCAAATTCGGCGCATGATACGTGTCATTGCCCGTCTTATCAATCAGCATGCCAAGCGAAAAGTCGTGGCCAAGTCCTTGAGACGCATTTAGCCGCGCAATGTACGTGTCGTTGCCCGCTTCGTCCAGCAAGACTCCAACCCCAGTGTGAACTCCGGCACCTTGCGTATACCATGCTCCAACGTAGCGGTCATCTCCGTTTGAATCCAATAAAATGCCGACCCCTGACCAGTAGGCACACCCCTGGGCAAACACACCTGCCGAGTACTGGTCGTTCCCTTCCAAATCGTAAAGCACACCGACCCCCCCGGGGAGTGAATGCCCATCTGCCAGGTCGCCCCTCAAGCCGCCGCCAAATCCTTGAGTCATACTTCGATTGTGTGTCCGCGATTGCGCGGAGGGGAAAAGGATGTGTTCATCATCGCTATAGTAAATGTCGTCACCCTCAAGATCAACAAGCAGGCCATAGCCTTTGGTTGCGCCATGGCCTTGAGAAGCCAGGAAGCTCGAATAAATATCATTGCCTCCCCGGTCGAATAGCAACCCCAGCCCATACTGGGCAAAACCCTGTGCCGTGGTTCGGCCAATGTATTTGTCATTGCCGCCGTAGTCAATAAGGACACCGACGCCAAAGCTGGCACTTCCTTGCGTAGAATTAATGCACCGATACAAATCGTCGCCTTCGAAATCCAGCAGGAAGCCATAGCCGAAATATCCGGAGCCAAATGCAGGGACATCGTGATCGCCGGCATTATAGCGGTCGTTGCCCTTGAAATCAAGAAGCACGGAAAAGGGATGATCCAAGTCTTTATTCGCACCCCCTTTGGAGTAAGTGTCGTTTCCGCCGAAGTCGAGGATGAGCAGATAGTTTTCTGCTTCATTGTAGACGCTATCATTTCCACTATCAATTACAATGCGGCCCAGTGGCGTATCGTAGGAGAAGCGGAAATCCGACTTGTCCGCCTTGGCGGATTGCGGGTCGAAGTCCTTGAGCGTTTCCACGGATTTGTCAATTGCGTCTGCCAGTTCCAAGGCCCCGGTATACAGGAAGCGATAATCTACCTGACCGATCGCCTCCAGGAAATCGTATTTCAGCTCTTCCTGTGTCCCTCGGTGGAAGACCAGGTAATTGATGCGTGGTGCAATGCGCTCGTAGAGCGGCCGAGGCAGACGTCGAAACGCGCGCGTATGCCATCTTGATGCAGAAGCCATGCTAAAGACGATGCGTGCTGCTTCGGTGGCCACGGGTTGCGGGAGTGCTGCTATTTGCCGGCGCAGGTCATGGCGGTCAAACAGAGGTATGCGGCTTCCGGTTGTGCGAAAGAGTTCTTCGAGAGCCGTGTAAAAGGCATCAGGTTGAGAAATCTTTTCATACATTTTCTCCATTGGATTATAGTGATATCCCCGACGAACTGCTTCATCAACTTTGCCCGACATGTAGATCAGCGTATCGCGAAGAGAATCCTGGTACTTATGAAAGTTCCGCTTAAAATGCCCGAGAAAGTAAGGAATCTTAAGAGGATGATGCATGTAGACGTCAAACACGCCAAGACGATAGCGCTGGCGGCCAGCTAGCGGTGCATCCCAGGGCATGAATCCTAGCCGCTCGCGCGTCAGACCGACTTTTTGCAAAGCAATATCCAGTGGATCATCGCTCTGAGCGACTTCTGCTTCTGCCCATGAGACCACGCAGCAGCAGATGAGCATAAGCCAGACGAGCCGTTGAGTCATCGCGCATCCTCTCTTGGAATAGTATGCTTTTCGATCGCCGCTCACCATGTCCTGGCGCTTCGGTTCGGACTGTGTGCCAGAATCTAATGAGCTGAGGGAACTCTGATTTTGTATTTTTTCAAACGGTAAATAATGGTTTGGCGAGTAATGCCAAGGAGTTTTGCAGCTTTTGTCTGATTATACTGGCTCTGTTCCAAGGCTCGCACGAGCAGAGCCTTCTCCAGTTCGTCGAGTGCAATACCCTCCTCGGGAATGCTGAGATTGAAGGGAAGCGTCGTGGATGGCACACGAGCAAAATCCGCAGGCAGATCCTCAAGAGTGATCACGTTCGTCTGGCTTTCTCGCATCAAAACAATCCGTTCAAAGAGGTTCTCCAGCTCACGCACGTTTCCCGGCCAGCGGGCCGATTGAAGCGTCCTGAGTACATCAGGGCTGATTGTCAGGTGTCCGGCCCCGAGTTTTTTCACAAAGTGTTGAACGAGCAGCGGAATATCCTCGGGTCGCTCCCGGAGTGGTGGAAGCACCAGGGGAATCACATTCAGCCGGTAATAGAGGTCTTCTCTAAATTCGCCCTGCTTAAGTTTTTGCTCCAGGTTTGTATGCGTAGCAGCGATAACTCGCACGTCCACAGGAACCGGCCGGGTTATGCCTACTCGTTCAATCTCCTTCTCCTGAAGCACGCGCAACAGTTTGCTCTGAAGCGCGGGCGACATATCGCCGATCTCATCCAGAAAGATCGTGCCCTTATGGGCCGTCTCAAATTTCCCTTCTTGGTCGGCAATTGCACCGGTAAAGGCGTCTTTGATATGGCCAAACAGCTCGCTCTCAAGCAGCTCACTGGGTATGGCGGAACAATTGACCGGCACAAAGCGTTCGCTACGCCGCTTTCCATTATAGTGGAGCGCCTTTGCCACCAGTTCTTTCCCTGTCCCACTCTCGCCACGAATAAGCACAGTGGCATCGGAATCTTTGATTCGGGCCATTTGTCTGAAGATGGCCTGCATTTTGGCGCTGGTACCAATAATGTTCTCAAACCGGAACTTTTCTTCCAGTTGCTGATGCAAGGCGATGTTCTCTTCTATCAGTCCCTGATAGTCGAGTGCCTTTTTGACGACCAGATTGAGCTCTTCCCGGTTGAACGGCTTGGTAATGTAATCGTATGCACCAGCCTTCATGGCTCGGACTGCGTTCTCAATGGTACCATACGCAGTGATAACAATAACCAGGATCGAAGGCGAGCGCTGCTTCAACTCGTGGAGCAGCGCCGTGCCGTCCATGCCTGGCATACGAATATCAGTGACAACCCGATGGAACGGGGCCGCACTAAAGTGTTTCAGCGACTCTTCGCCGTTGCTGGCTACTACAACTTCGTAACCTTGCTGGGTGAGATTATACTCAATCACCCGGCGGAGGTTTACGTCGTCATCAACAAGCAAAATTCTTTTCATGACACTCGTCCGATGGATGACCCTTGCAGAACTTAACGTGTAACGCCAAAGTTTTCGGCTCCCGCTGGGACCTCTCCAGCATCTCGGTGTGCAGCCGACTGATGCTTAAAGTTGCATTCGATAATGTCTTTGCTCTTTTGCTAAGCATAACGAGGGACGGCAGAGGAGCTGCAACCCATATCATGGGCGTAATGGGAAAAACTGCTGCACGATGTGCCTGAATGTCAACTCATTGACAGACTTACATATAGGAACGAGCACATGGGCTTTGCAAGAGTTTTTTGCCCGACTGGTGGCCTCAAGCCTTGCGCATACTGCATGCAGATTGGGGCCTGAAGCCCTTCTCGCATTTCTAAGCTGGTGCGGGGCGTTGGTTCAATTCATTATTGACTTTTCTACACTCCTTCTCATACTACAGCTCACACTCTCCAGTGGTGATCTATAAAACAATACCCATACAGCGGGTAGACGCTCGTTCATCTGGCAGGAGGACGAAATTGAGTTTCTTGCGCGTGCAAATTCAGCGGGAACCCGGGTGTGAGGACCTACCTCTACCGGAGTATCACACTTCCCAGTCGGCTGGTCTTGACCTTTACGCCGCGGTCGAAAAGGAAACTGAGATTGCGCCAGGGGAGGTCAATCTGATTTCCACTGGTATTCGTCTGGCAATTCCAGCAGGCTACGAGGCACAGATTCGGCCTCGTAGCGGACTCGCCTTGCATAATCGGATTGGTATCTTGAACTCACCAGGCACGATTGACGCCGATTACCGAGGAGTAGTTGGTGTGATCCTGGCGAACTTTGGTCAGCAACCCTTTGTTGTGAGGCGTGGCGATCGCATCGCGCAAATGGTCTTCAGCAAAGTTGAGCGTGCGGCTCTTGAGGAGGTGCGCAAGATCAAAGGCACAGAACGGGGAGATGGCGGCTTCGGCCATACGGGCACAGGCCCAAAGAGATAATGAGTTTGGGCCTACTAGTTCCGCATCTTAATCTTCTTGAACCTTGGAAGGTTTAATGGAAATTGGAGATTTCAAAAACTGAAGCCGAGACTATTACACTGTTCGACGTGGCATCCGCCTAGGCGGATGAGCTTCCACGGGCAAGTTGAAAATGCGCCTGTGGCGTGATGCCCGTGCCACGTGTCAGGGGCTTTACAAGATTCTACAGAATTTCTTTTAGCTACAGGCCTCCAAGCATATTAAGGTGGGTTCGTAAGACTCCTTTCCCGCGGAAAGTAGAAATATGTCTGACGATTTCACAACATGTTTCGACCAATTGGATTTTGGCGCGGACAGCACTCCGTGTGTAGATGCTCTTCTTCTGGCAGAATTTGTTACTCTCGCACCGGGGAAGCGTATAGTTGATCTGGGCACCGGTAGTGGCGTAGTTGCCATTTGCCTCGCATCCCGCGAAGACGTGCAAGTGATAGGCGTTGAAATCCAATCTTCGATGCTTGCCCAAGCCGAAAAGAATCTCCAGCGGAATCAGGCACGTCTAAAAGGGCAGGTTCGTCTGAAGGAAGGCGACATTCGCCAGACTGATGCGGTGCTTCCACGTGGCGAATTCAACATCGTGGTCTCTAACCCTCCTTACTATCAACGAGGAGCCGGCCGGCTGCCACCGAGTAGAGCAAAGGCGCTGGCGCGCCACGAGATTATGGTACAGTTAGACGAAATCGTCACCGCAGCAGATCGGCTGTTATGCAGGCGAGGCGCATTGTATCTCGTCTACATTCCATCGCGCCTGAATGAGTTGTTCTTGGCCTGCGCAAAAGCAACATTGGTGCCCAAAATGCTCTGTCCGGTGTATTCGAAGAAAGGCGCTGCTGCAGAGCGCATCCTGTTCAAAGCAGTCAAGCAGGGCAACCCAGGCTTTGAAATTCTACCGCCGAAATTACTGTAATGCATATGAACATTAAAACCAATGCCGAACGTCTCTTGACCTGAACTGCTGTCAGAAAAGTCGGCGGGGAATAAGAATTTTCTTGACAAATGATGTGCTTTTTCTCTTGCTAATTTGACAGTTGAATAGAGTAGATGTGTTTCAATTTAGTGCCTTGTTAATTAGCTGTTCGGGAAATCTTAAAAAAACGTGAGGAGCGCTTTGGAGAGCCTATGATGATCTTGCTTAAAGAGTATCACCACCACTCATCACACGAAGAGGCGACAGTTTGGTGCGATTGCGGGAACGCGCGTGTGGTAGAGAGGTTGGTTGGGACCGAGAAAGTGTTTCGCTGCACTTCCTGTGCAAACGAGACGACGTGGGAGAAATTGCGCAAGGATGCAACGGACAGCTGGCTTCACAGCCAATGGAATGTGAAGTATGAAAAACGCCGAGACAGGCGGGTTACCATATACTGCCCCATACAGCTTCGCGTTCAAACCTCTTCCGCAGTCGCTCCTCTCGTGATCCTCAACGGCGTTGTGAAAAACATGAGTGAAACGGGCTTGGCTATTGTGGTTAGCGACTTTGATGAGAAGTACCAGGAGATATTTGATACGGAGATCTGCGATGTGACCGTGCATTTTGAGGTCTCGTCCAAAGATGTTCTCCCAACGAGCGTGAAAGCGCAAATTGTGCGTACAGAGTTTAGCAAGCTTGAGCTACCTGCCTGTCGTATGGGGCTCATGTTTTTGAATCTGCATCGGAAGGAAAAAGAGCAGATTCGCAATTTCATCCTGAGCTCTCGTTGCTAGGCCGACCGCCTGCACATCTTCTCAATGCAGGGTATGTTCTTCCGACCGGGATGTCCTTTTAAAAAATGTAACCTTCTCTGGAGTACTGTATTAATGCACCGGCATTGCGTGTGTTGATTTGCGCCAAGATCAGTTAGTCGTGCGAAATCCCAGAGGTTGTGCTTCAACCGCCGAAATAAGGATACAACCTAAGGCCTCATTTGCTCGTACCGTGCTGGAAGCCAGGCGCCTCCGATGGTGATGACCGGAGGAGGATAACAGCTTGACTTTTCTTGCCTTCCCAGTTAAAAAGCCTCAAAATTTGCCTGTGACATAGATACAATCTTTCACCCAGCTCACCTGCAGAGAAAGTCAATTGACGATGATCGAAGTTTATTATCCGCACAAGGATATTGAGGGAAAATGGCAAGCCCACTGGGAAGCCACCCGGCAATTTGAAACCGCTGATACAACCACGCGTCCCAAGTATTACGTGCTTGAGATGTTTCCGTATCCCAGCGGGAAGCTCCATATGGGACACCTGCGCGTATATTGTATTGGGGATACTTTGGCGCGGTTCAAGCGGATACAAGGCCTTAACGTTTTACATCCAATGGGCTACGACGCGTTTGGTCTTCCTGCTGAGAATGCAGCAAAAAAGAGCCAAATTCACCCACGTGTCTGGACGGAACAATGTATCGAGAGTATGAAACAGCAGCAGCGACGCCTGGGGCTGAGCTACGATTGGACTCGCGAGGTCGTTACCTGTCGAGCGGACTACTACATCTGGAATCAGTGGCTCTTTTTGCAGTTCTACAAACACGGGCTTGTCTACAAGAAGCGGGCGCCGATCAACTGGTGCGAACAGTGCCAGACCGTGCTTGCCAATGAACAGGTCATTAGCGGGAAATGCTGGCGCTGTGAAGAACGGGTTACGGTGCGAAACCTCGAGCAATGGTTTCTCAAGATCACAGCCTATGCAGATCGCTTGCTAGATGATCTTAATCGGCTGGAGAAATGGCCGGAACACGTCAAGACCATGCAGCGCAACTGGATTGGCCGCAGTGATGGGGTCATGGTGGAATTCCAGATTGCGGATTCCGGCACGCCATTGCCAATCTTTACCACGCGCCCTGATACGCTCTTTGGCGTAACATTCATGGTCTTTGCTCCCGAACATCCTCTGGTGATGGAACTGGTAAAAGGCACAGCTTATGAACAGGAAGTCAAGCGGTTCGTTGATCGTGTAGTGCTGGAGGATCGCTTTACGCGCACCGCAGAGGATCGCCAGAAAGAAGGGATGTTCATCGGCCGAAAAGCCATTAATCCTGTGAATGGCGAAGAGATTCCCATCTACATTGCCAATTTTGTTCTTATGGAGTATGGCACTGGATGCATAATGGCAGTGCCTGCACATGATCAACGCGACTTTGAATTCGCACGGCTCATGAATATCCCAATTCGGGTAGTCATTCAGCCGTCGGGTGAAATGCTTGACCCGGACCATATGGAATCGGCGTACGTGGAGCCGGGAGTGATGGTTAACTCAGGTCAGTACAACGGAAAGGGCTCCGTGCGCGCTCAGCAGGCCATAGCGGATGATCTGATTGCCCGCGGCCTGGGGAAGCGCACGATGCAATACAAGCTACGCGACTGGCTTATCAGCCGGCAGCGCTACTGGGGCACGCCAATTCCCACGGTCTATTGTTCGCGGTGTAATATTGTTCCAGTGCGTGAGCAAGACCTGCCGGTTGTTTTGCCAGAAGAGGTACAGTTCAGCGGGAGTGGGAATCCGTTGGCCCAAAGTCGCGACTTTGTCGAGACAAAGTGCCCTGAGTGCGGCGGGCCGGCCCAACGCGAAACAGATACGATGGACACCTTTTTCGATTCCTCCTGGTACTTCTTGCGCTACTGTGACCCGCACAATAAGGTTGTTCCGTTTGATGGCAAATTCGCGAATTATTGGATGGAAGTTGATCAATACATTGGTGGGGTGGAACATGCAATTCTCCACCTGCTATACTCGCGATTTTTCTGTAAGGCCCTTCACGATTTCGGTCTAATAGATTTCGACGAGCCTTTTGAGCAATTGCTGGCTCAAGGGATGGTGACAAAAGACGGGAAAAAGATGTCGAAGTCGTTTGGAAACGTGGTTGATCCCGATGGTATTATTGAAACCTATGGAGCCGACACAGCGCGGCTGTTTATTCTGTTCGCCTCACCGCCAGAGAAGGAACTGGAGTGGAGTGACCAGGGCGTGGAGGGCTGCTATCGGTTTCTCAATCGGGTGTGGCGGTTCGTGGAGTCAAACCTGAACGTGATTCAGGAGGGAGGAGTAGCGGCCTCCCATCATTCGCCGATCCCAGGATCAAATCCTGCTGATCGAGAGCTATACCGGCTAGTCCACAGAACTGTCAAGCGGGTGACACTTGATATAGGAGATAGGTTTCATTTCAATACGGCCATTGCGGCGATCATGGAACTGCTCAACGGGCTTTATCGGTATGCCTTGCGCGATGATACAGATTCTAAGGCGCTGCTATGGTACAGCATCCAGCGGCTCCTTATACTGCTCTCACCGTTTGCCCCACATCTCTGCGAGGAGCTCTGGGCCGCGACGGGTAACCCTCACTCCATTTCGACCGAACCCTGGCCGTCTTATGACGAACAGGCCATCGCAGCCGAAAAGATGCTGATCGTAGTTCAGGTGAATGGAAAGTTACGCGGCAAAGTTTCAGTGGCAGCTGATTTAACGGAGGAGCAGATCAAGCAAGCGGCCTTCCAGGATGAACGGGTGCTCAAGCATCTTGAAGGCCGAACTGTTGAGCGTGTGATCTACGTTCCAGGAAAATTAATCAACATCGTACTGTGAGCGGCTGTGCGGCAATCGTTGCCAGTGCAATGGCGTCGCGCAGCTTTCTCCAGCGGGACGGGAAACAATGCTTTCTGGAATGACACGTCAGGAGCAGAAGGTTCTGCTCCTGTTGATCCTAGTCATTACCGTCGGTATGGGTATTCATTACGTTGGCCGTCGCTCGGGCCGGCATGGTGTATGGGTGGAGTTAGGGGCACCCGGGTCTGGGAAAGTTAGCAAGGCGACGTCAGCAGGTGGCACTGCAAATGAGGCAGAGCAAAGCCGGGCGCCAATGCTCCTTCCGGGGACACAGCGCAGCTACGTCGAGGGACGTCTTGATATTAATCGGGCAACGCTTGAGCAGCTTGATCAGATACTTGGCATTGGTCCCAAGAAAGCACAACTCATTATTGACTATCGAGAGGCAAACAAGGGTTTCAGAGCGGTAGAGGAGTTATTGAATATTTCGGGTATCGGAGATAAAATATATTCCGGGTTGAAGGGATACGTATGCGTGGGTGAGCCACAGGAAGGTCAATCGGCTCCCAGTACAGCTCGATTACCAGCGCCTTCTGCTTCCTCGATCCTGACAGGCACAGCAAGGGAAGGGCAGCAAAAAGAGCCTCAGGCCATCTTTGCCCCGGATGCTCCTCTCACCAGCATAAATATTAACACAGCCTCGTCTGAAGGGTTGAAGAGCCTAGATGGAATTGGCGATGCACTGGCGGGGCGAATCATTCAGTATCGCCAGGAGCACGGGCCGTTTCGTTCCCCACAAGATATCATGAAGGTTAAAGGAATTGGCCCGGTTTGTTACGAAGCGAATAAGCATCGCATTGTGGTGAAGTAGCAAAGTCCGAGAAGGACTGCTTTTGGTGCAGGAAGAGGAAGGATCTTGGCTGGACCCGGGAGCAAGCCATGAGTGGTAATGCGCGATGGAGTCTCATAATACAGCTGGCATGTCAACGCGAAGGATGTTTTCCAAGTCAAATAAAATAGGGGGATAATGTGAGGTTATTTTATTTGACATATTGTGTGCTGATATATTAATAAGTTAAATGTGTTCAATGGGGAAATTAGTGGATTGAAGATTTCTCGCCACAATTTTCTTAGGGCAAAAGGAGGGATTCCGATGAGACGATTTTCACTGCTTTTTGTAGGACTGTTTGCGATCCTTGCCTGGGCTTTTGCATCAGTTACACTGGCTCAGATAAACCCTTTTGAACCAGTTGGGGCGGGCGAGCCTCTTCTCGATGCAAGCCCAACTGGCGGTCTGGACGCGAGTACCTACACGGGAAGAGCGCGGGCAGTCGCTGCACCGGCACCGGCTGCCAGGCCTGGACCACCCCCTCGTATAGATTATGTAGATGGATGGGCTGGCGGCGCTGGACCACCTGGTGCGGGTGCAGCACCATCAGAAGCCCCACGCCAGTGGGTTGCTGCGCCGGCGCCCGGCACAGGGCCAACACCAACGCCAACACCAGTAATGGTGATGGTTATTGGTGGCCAGCGTGTGAGGTGTGCAGTTTGTGGCGCATTACTTGAAGATGTGAGGAGGGCGCAAGTGCCAGAGATAGTTGCCAAAACGCAGTTCTATGATGATGGCACCCACGGCGACATAGAAGCTGGCGATGGAGAATATACGAATATCACTGAGCGCAATGACGAGTTCTTAGGGCCGGATTGTAACGCTCTTAAGGAACGACTGCTTTCGCTGTTGCGCTACTGCGAAGAAGCGGATTCTCTGCAATTCTTCCGTCTTTATGCCACTACCACAGAGCCCATTTCCCAGATCACCAAGAGCCGCTACGAGGAACAAGAACGTGACGCTAAGCTCAAAGAATGGAATGAGCGGTTCCTGCGCATGTTTCGCAAGAATCCTGATGATCCAACGAGTGGATTCTATCCGCTGTACGTGCCGATACCACCTGAAACGCCAGGTGCACCGATGCCGCCGGGATTTAATCCCATTCTGGCAGAAAAGCAGCGTGAGGAAGAGGAACGACAGCAACAGCAGGCGGCCACGGCCGACCGCTGGAGCGGCGCTCGAGGAGGAGGGGTTACGGGTGGTCCTGCGGGCGGCGGAAGCGGCGGCGCGAGTAGTGGCGCCTATTTTCGGTAAACAGGGGCTGGATAGAACATCACGATGAAAACTCAAGTCATTGCTGGAAATCTGGAGGGGTTCAAGAATCTGCTTAAGCTGTGGGTTTCGTTTAGGAAGTATTTTCAGCGTTCCTTTACGAGTGAGCCAATCTCGCGCCAGGAAGAGCAGGATTTTCTCGAGCTCAAGAGCACACTTGCCAAGAACCATCGGGCACTCGCACAGCGCTCAAATGGACTCTTCTATCACGGCGGCGATAAGATTCTCGAGATTCTACGCCAATCAATTTCCGTGGGGCACTTGCGCGCGTTGCCTATAGGCGACAAACGGACGCTCTATACAAACTGGCATACTGTCTTCGTTTACTTAAGTCGCACCGTTGGTGCGTATCGTTTTCTTGCCGAAGGATTCGTACCCCTGCTACGAGAAAAAAAGGGCGGCATAGTCTCGATAGCAAAGATCAAGGCCATGGCTGGCACTAGAGGCGATGGGCTGGGCAAAAAAGGGAAACGGGGTCAAGAATCCTTTGAATTTCTCAGCTCCAAGAAGCTATGGATCATACTCATTATTATTGGTGTTATAGTGGTGGCGGCAGGTATCTTCTTTGTGTTGTCACAGCTATAGGCTTTATTGAATCCTGAGCCCGCTGGCGGGGGCGCGGAAAAGGGAAGCCCAAGAGGAGATGAACGGGAAACCAAGGCGGAGGACATGTCCATGGGGCGGCTGATGCGAATCAGAGTAGTTCTCTACATGGCGGCATTAGTCTGTTCGTTGTCGTTGATTGCAGGGTGCGCAAAACAACGGACCAATCTGCTGCTCAAGAAGGCAAAGAATCGGCTCGAAGAGGCACAGAAACACGAGGCAGAAAAGTATGCGGCAAATCTTTTAGAGCAGTCGCGGACAAACGTTAACGCTGCTAATCAGCATCTGAATGCGCGAAATTATAGTGCGGCTCTTGAGCGGGCAAAGGACGCGGTGATTCTGGCGGAGCGGACACTCACTCAATCCAAGACCCAGCGTGCGAATGTGAAGATCAACGATGCCAAGGCAGCGATTGACATTGCTGACCTGAATGAGGGGAGTAAGGAAGACCCTGAGCGCTATGAGAAGATTCAGGAACTTTACGCAAAGGCCAAAGAGCGCTTGGCCAAGGACAAATGGGATAAAGTTATTGAGCTGTCCGAGGAGGTGATCAGTGAGGTTGATCTCCTCTTGAGACGGCTGAGCAATTTAGCGGAGCGCAAGATGCAAGTGGCTAAGAATGCCCTTTCCGAAATGCGTACGCAGGAAGTTCACAAGTATGTCCCTGAATACATCATCGAAGTTACAGACTACATAACCACCATTGAAAACATGATTAGTGTCAGGCGCGATTATCTTGGCGCCATCAGTCAGTCGGATCGTGCCGTGAGCAAGGCTGAAGAGGGAATTCTCAAAGCTAAGGAGAAGAAATCGCAGGAACAAATCTCGATGATCGAATCCGATCTGTCCATTGCGATTATCAAGGGGGCGGAAATCTACGCGCCCGACATGCTGAAGTCGTGTGTCGAGACATTTGAAGCCATGATTCAGGATTATTTTGAGGGGAAATTCGACACTGTCTTAGATACCGCGGAATTCCTGAAGCCTAAGGTGAAGGATCTCATCTATATCACGCGGCAGAAGTCGGCCAATGCGAAGATTGAAGCTGTGGAGATGGCGATTTCTGCTCTGGTAGAGGGTGGGGCAAAGGAGTATCTCCCGGGTCGGGTCGAGATCGTTGAGGAGATGCTTGCTGATGCCCGTGCAAAATTTGATAGAGAGCTATTTGAAGACACGGAAACAGTTTGTCAGGAGGCGTCGCGCGAAAACGAGAAGATTGAGACGGCGTTTAACGAGCTGGCGTTGGACGCGTTGCGCTCTGCAGGTGAGGCTTTGGATATTGCGAAAAGAGTCTTTGATAAGATGGAGACCATATTCATTATTAACCTGCGCGATACTATGACGTCTCTGGAGAGGGAATTCGAGAATAGCAAGGAGCTGATGAAGGAAAATTTAAACGGGATTTTACAAAATGCCCGCCTGTCACATGGAATTGCAAAGGTTCGTCAGGAAGAAAGGCAATACAAGAAGGCGATTCTCATGGCCGGCGACGTGAAGAAGAGCGCCGAGTATGTGCTCTCAGAAACCTATCATGTTGTGGCTCATAATGCGATTACCGAGCTGGCAGCGCAGATTACCCGCTACGAGCGAGACGGTGCTCGTGAGTATGTGCCTGAGGAACTGGATAAAACCAAAATTCTGCTCGAAGATACAAAGGTGCTGCTGGGTGACAATAGGTACAAAGACGCTGCGCACAAGGCCTCGGAAACCCGTGCCCAGCTGGAAGTGACAGTTCAGGAGTTGTCGAAGAAAGCCGTGGCGAATATTGAAGAGGCACGGCGAATTATCCAACAGGCGCCCGAGTATCAGACAGACAAATATATGGCTACTGAGTTGAACGAGGCGATGGAGCTTCTAGCCGAGGCTGAGCGGGCACTTACTGTGGAAAAGTTAAAGCCAGCTCTGGAAACCGCTTTCCAGGCGGCAAAAGTGGCGTCTGCAGCTTCGCTCGATGCGAGCCGCCTCTGGGCACAGGATGAAATTCAGCGAGCAAAGGAGAGAGTGAGGGAGGCAGAGGAGGCTGGCGCGTCCACATACGCCGCTTCGCCACTCGAAGAGGCGCGTAAGCTCCACCTGACCGCACAGAATCTCTTTGCCAGTGCGGATTCCGTCGCTGCAAAAAATACTGCACTTCAGGCATTTAAAAGAGCCAGCGAGGCTCTTTATAAGAAAGTCAGAGACGCAGAAACCGCAATTAATGACGCCAAGACATACGAGGGGTGGAAGTATAATTACGAATTGCTGGCTAATGCAATTGTGCACGGAAAAATCGCGCGTGAATCGCTTGACAAACGCGACTATATATCCTCGCACGCCTTTGCCGACAGAGCCCGGAGTGAAGCCGAGCAGGTCATTGTGGATGCAAAGAAGCTGGATTATGCCGCGCGCATGGAGTTCGTCAAAGATACCCTGAATGTTGCCTTGCATTCCGGTGCCAACTACTTCCGTGTTGACGATGCCAAAGAGCTGTTCAAACGGATCGCCACGGTGGAAGCCCAGTTTACGGTGGAGAAGTATGACTATGTGGACAGGGAACTCTCAGAAATTGAGGCCCGCTTGAGCCATCTCATCGAGAATACGCCCGTAATGATCGCTGACCTCGTGGAAGCCAAACGCAACCACCTTCACGAGATTATTGCGACGAAAGAAATGGAGAATTTTGATCCTGAGGTGGTTGAGAAGGCTGAGCGATATTTAACCTTTGCAATGGAAGATTTTGATAAGGAAAAGTATTCGTCGTCGTATCGTTATCTCCGCAAGGGCATCGCCTTGGTCAATGATATTGTAGTGCAACGCGAAGAGGAAATCTATCGGCGCGAGGTTGCAGAAATCCTGGATACGCTCTCAACGGCGATGCGGGGATTCAGTCAGGTACTCCGGTTGGGTCCGGACGTGCTGATGCGTCTGGCGTTCGGCCCGGAAGGCCAGAGTCAATATATCAGCGTTGCCGGTGGTGATGCACCCATTGAGTTCCGAAGCAAAATGGATGAATTGGTCGAAGCGCTTGGCGCACTCAAGCAACCGCCGACCAAACGCGAGCTTCATAAAGAAGTACTCCAGACGGTGAAGAATGCACGCCTCGCGGCAATGTACTTTGAGAAACTCCTCATACTGGAAGACTTTGACCAGGCAGTAATTAAGGAGATCATTACCAAAGCATTTACCCTTATTGACGATGTAAGGAGTAAGCAGAATAAGGTGCGGGCTTCGTTTTTCGCACAGGAGAAGCGATTTCGAGCTGTATCGTCGCTCTAGTGTAACCTTTCCGCAGGATCGCAAGAAGCATGTTGGACTTTCTTAAAGGGTTCTCGATCAACTACGTTAACCAGATTGAAATTATCGTCATCGTCGCCATTATTGCCTTTGCTCTCTACATTTTTTTCTCCCTGAATCTCTTCAAGAAAGGGTAGGTAACGGGGCAGCATGGGTGAGGATCTCGCATTGCCATGCCTGAGTTTCTCCCGTAATGAATACAGGACGTGGTAAATATGGCAAATCCATTTCTTACGCTTGAGAATCGCACCCAGGTATGCCGTGAGTATACCAAGCTCTGGGCCGATTTCTTCAAAATGTTTGCGGATGACCTGGGACATCGTAAGATTCACGAGAATGATGAGGCTGCGTTCCAGCAAATCCTCAGTCTCCTTGCACTGAATCATTACAAATTTGCAGAACTGATGGGCGACAATCTGAAGGATCCAGAGGGTATTCTCGAGGTGCTCTGCGAGGCGGTGAGTTTGTCTCATTTGAAGACGCAATCCGAAGCGCAATTCTCAAAACTGCAGGTGGACTGGCATACATTGTTTCTGGATATGAACAAGTGCCTGGGCAAGCTGCAGTCTGAACTCCACATGCGGCAGGAGAAGAAGAAGAAGAAGAAGAAGAAATAGAGGGCATTTGCGCCCACCACTCATGACACAAACCACAGGGATGCCGGGAAGGATAATGAGTATCCCTGTGTTTTTTTGCGTCGAGTTACGGACAGAATGTTTTGAGAAGTGGGTCTACGTTCGATCACCTGCGAGCGAGAACAATCCAACATGCGGGAAGCAGAGCCCTCTTCGCAGGCAGTCGCCGGGCAGGTTATTTCACCGAAGAAAGGAGCTGGTTGACTCTTTTCATAAGGCGAGCCTGATGCCGTGCGGCTTTGTTTTTGTGAATAATTCCCTTTTGGGCAGTTTTCTCGATAGTGCTTATGGCGCGTGCCAGCGCATCCTTTGTACCCTCAATATCCTTCGCCTCAAGACATTTTTCCACTTTATGGATGGCTGTGCGCATCGCAGATTTTGCCGCTTTGTTCCGAGCCTGGTTTTTCTTGCTTTTCCGCAATTGCTTTGCTGCAGATTTCTTAATAGGCACTCGCCACTACCTCCTTGGTTAGAGCGCTAATATGAAAACGGACACGCTAATTTTTCGGCGCACCTCAATTTTGGGTGCTACCCTGATAGTACAAGGCCAATGACGAGTCAAGAAAAAAGGTTGCCAATGGTGCTTGTGACCGAGATCTCTGCTGCGCAGGACGATCCCCCGTCTCTTGTAAGACCGTCCAGGAGCTCCTATGTTTTTGATGCAAAAGCACTCTATCCAGATCAGGTGCGTGTGCGATGGCACTGATTGTATCTTTCACCGGACGGTCACGCCTGCGTGTTACGTGGCAGACAGGGCCATCAAAAGCTCTCTGGTGTGCTTATTATAGGATGACGCGGGAGGACGGTCGTGCAGCAGCCGTGTCATCTTCGGCTATAGAGTAGTTCTTGCCTTTCCGTAATCACAGGCCTGTGAGCCATAGAGAAGGCCGCCACAGGGGTATTCACGTGTCGAGATCACTAGGGCGCAGTCGTTTGCGACAACGCGTCTTGCGCTCCGTTTTCTTCTTGTCCGGCTCGACTTTTGGAGGTTTTTGCGGAAGCGGCAGGCGCCTTTTTGGTTTCCGTTGACGTTTCATACTCACAGCACATCCTTCAAGATTGACAAGTGAAACACAGCACGTTATTTATACGTGGTAATACTAATAGATGAATGGCTGCTAAAATGCAAATAAAACCAGTGCATCGCCACAGTAGTTATGGTGTATAATATACATTGCAGGCTCTAAGTGTAGCGCCGCCG
>CAYVXD010000079.1:0-18494 GCA_964454265.1 uncultured Candidatus Sumerlaeota bacterium
AATCCGAAAAATTCTAAAAACGAATTGTCGGACAGCCTCTCTGTCCCCGAAAATCGTCCCCGAAAATCCCATCACGGCGCCCAGGGCACGGAGACACAGAGATGTTCGAAAAACGAGTATCTTTATGATGAACCTCGATTGCACAGTGGACAATCTTTTGGGTCATCGTATGAACTTCCTCCACCGTCATCGCCTCCGTGTCTCAGCGGTTCATGCATGTACAATTAGCTATGATACCTTTTATTCTAACAAATTCTTTCTCTTATCTTGAAAATAATCTAACGTCTATGTTGCGCATTGTCAATAATAAATCCACATTGGGCAAAGTGTATGGGCAACACACGGCAGACAGCTAAGTGAAGAGAGTGGAGTGAAGAATTAAAAGGCGGCAGATCTTGTTCGGGATGGTTAAACGAAAAAGGCTATGAGCTGTCGAAGGACGATCGCGATGATTCGGGGCAGCTAGGGCAATAACTTGCCGTGACTAATCCAGGAGAGATACAGGTTTCCTACGATCCCGAGAAAGACAACAACGAGGATGACGAGGTTAATGACATTCACGCGTGCGCGGATCCTTCTCACTGCCTCGTTTATGGTGGGATTGATCCGTGCCTGAAACTGATCGTCAATTTCTCTGCGCGTTAAATCCTGAACCAAGCGTGGTACGCTCTTACTGGTCACTGCAGCGATGTTCTTTTCGATCAGTTCAGGAATGCGGTCTTTAGCCACTCTGGGGATAACTTTCTGCGCAATCCCGTCAATCATGGTCACAATTTTATTCGAGACTTCTGGCACCAGCTGCTCGGCGGCCTTTTGCACACGCATCTGAACCTCGCGCGGCAACGTATGTTCCATGCTCTCTTTAATTCGATCGCGGACAAGGCTGGGAAGCATATGCTCTGCCACACGCTTTACCGCCCTCTCGGTCTGTTCGTTCAAGACAGCATCCACTGCCTCGCCCACCTTGCGCTCGGCAAGTTTTTCGACCATCGAGCGGGCCACTTCGTGCACTGTTGCCTTGACCAGTTCCTGCTCTTTCTCGGCGGTTAATGAGGTGACCTTTGCGTCCGCCTCTTTACGCGCGCGCTGATCAATCATGGTGATGACATTCTGAATAGCGCGCTCCACAATGATCTGGGTCTTTTTCTCGACAGCGGCCTGGATGTGATCCTCAGCAATTTTCTCCATAAATTTGTCTGCCGCTTCCTCAAGAAACTTGCGCGACTTTTCATAAATGCGCTGTTCTTCAAGCAAGGCGTGAACCTTGAGTGCCAGGGCTTTCGGTTCAAAAGGCTTCAACAGGTAATTATTCGCCCCTCGCAGTGATTGGGCTGCACGGGTTTCGGCTTGCTCTTCCGGAATCAGCAACAGAATTGGAATAGTATGCGTCTCTGCATCTGTCTTTATGACTTTTGTGGCCTCAAACCCATCGATGCCTTCCATTTCGGAGTCAATGATCAACAGATCCACATCCTGGAGCTGCGGATACGTCAGGGCGGCCATTCCGTTCGAGGCTACTGTCACTTTGTACCCTTCCTCAGTCAGAACTGTCTTGACTATCTCCTGCACCGCTGCACTGTCATCTACGACGACAATTTTCTCGCCTGCCATGTGATTCTCACCTACAAATGGAGTATGGCTTCAAAGTTTTGAGCCCTTACAGGGTTTAACGGTATGGGCAGTTCATTAACTGCCCCTACGTCGCTATTCGTGCCAGTCTGGCAAGTCCTTTTCTCTAGCTCACCACTCGTGCAACAAAGTCGTTCAGATTGAAATTGTCTGCATGAGTAATGTGCACGCTCTGGCCAACGCTATCACGCAATGACAGAACCATGCGAGTCACATTCTTTTCTCCCAGACGCTGCGCAGCTAGCTTGTACGTGGCTTCAAGGAGTTTTGCCATGGCCTCAACCGCATCCTCATAGCAGACACGGATCGGGTTGCCCAGTGCAGTAAATTCCACGAAGCGTTCAAACGGGTTTACGTCAACGCGGTTTCCCACGACGCGGATGAGATCGGCTTTGGGATAATTCATTACAATTTTTCCCCAGAATTTCTCGAGCAGGGTTTCGTCGCTGCGCGCAACGATAAACTCGTTGTTATGCATCAGCTGCGTAACAAGATCATTGAGGAAATGCCCGATCAAGCCTAAAGGCGAGACAAACGTCATT
Organism: uncultured Candidatus Sumerlaeota bacterium; assembly: GCA_964454265.1. Classification (GTDB taxonomy): domain Bacteria; phylum Sumerlaeota; class Sumerlaeia; order MWCT01; family JAUWMI01; genus JAUWMI01. The sequence continues at coordinate 2,172 of CAYVXD010000079.1, forward strand.
TCTTCCTCTGGCCGTTCGCGAGGTTGTTGTCGCATGCGCGAGAAGAGTGTTCCAACCTTCTTCAAGCGCTGCGGCTTTTCACTCTCGCCTTCCAAGCCCTCGGGCGGACGGGGAGCCAATGCGCTCAGCCCGGCGACTTCTTCCTCTTGTCCGGGGGTCTTGACCTTCACGAATCCAGCGGTAAGAAAGGTGTTGAGAATCCGATAAGTTTCAAACTTCCCTAGCCCACCACGGCTGATCAGCGAGCCGACATTAAAGAAGCCGTTGATCAGTGACAGGATGAGCCATTCATTGTCGCTCAGAGCAACCTCTTGCTCAAAATCCTCGCTCAGGGGTATTACCGTCAGCACCGTATCATCGTCCTGAATATTCTTAACGATCTTGTCCCATTCGTCAAGCCGCCGGGTGCCTTCAATGAGCAGCGGCTCAATTTCAAGCTCCACCAGAATATTCATGACATCGCTTTCGTCCATATGTTCGAACTTGAAGTGTCCCTCATCCCAATTGAATAAATCCCAGATTTCCTCTTCAAGCTGCAATTTAATGGCCTCACGGAGCGTTTCCTTTGAAATCAGCTCGCGTTCAATGAGAATCTGGCCGAGGAGCTTATCGGAGTCAATTGCCTTCTGCAAACCCAGCACCTCTTCGAGGTCGCTCCGCTTGATAACACCACGATGTACCAGCATCTGACCCAACTTTCGCGGCCGATCCAAGGTTGAGGAGTTTACAATCTTCCCCTGCTTGATGATCAGAGAAATGTTATACTGCGCCCTCTGAATGCTAAGGACGCCTGTCATCTTCCCCATGCTCAGGAACTGAAGAACTTCGGGAAGGCTAAAGGCTTTTAGGCTTCCTTCTAGCTCCATGATCTACACCTCAGCCGGGTATTAGCCCGGGGGGAGGCTCCGCCGGACTGAACGCCCGTACTACTCTTGAAACAGATCATCCAGCCGATCCACAGCCTCTTTGTCAAAATCGGCGTGCTGCTCAAGCGCCTCCAGACTTTTTTCACGTACATTGGCCAGAATATTACGCAGCCGTTTTCCTGCATCTTTGGAGAACAGTCGAACCATGCCGAGCGTTGTCCGATCGTCAAAAATCACCGTCAAGATCATTTCGTCGCCAACGATGATATTATGAATATGGTCTCGCTGGCCCTGGTGAAAGAGGACAGAGAAATCCGCTTCGCCGATGAGTTTTGCCAATGCGCGCGTGGACGAAAACGACCCGGCAAGCAGTGCGGCCAATGAGTCAGTATCCAGATTCTTCGTAAATCCGCGCTTCGCCACACATTCCCCGTCCTGGCTGATCAGCAGAGCACATTTCGCCTCTGACTGCTTCAGGAGTACAACAAGAGCTTTGTGGATACGCTCCGTAACTTCTTTCGTCAGCACCAACGGCCCTCTGGCCATGACACGTAGCCCTCTTGTCGGGAACCAACCCAGCGACCATTAGATGGGTGGTGTTCCCTCTGGAGTGATAATCACTTGACCGAACCGACTGTGATAGCGAATATAGAAATCCTGGTTAATGTCCTTACGCACCCACACATAAAGATCGGTTTTCGTGAAAGACGGCATCTCCGACGCTGCACTGAAGGTCAAGAAGGTAACATCCTCGCCATTGAGAATTTTGATTTCCTCACCGAGGATTTTTAGAATCTTCGACAGGCACTTCTTAATAATATAGAAAAATCGCAGTGTGCCTGTCAATTGATAACTACCGCGCGGTCCAATGTTTGGACGATCCCTCAGCTCAAGCACACCGGAGCCGACGCGCATCCCAGCCCATCGGATATGGCAATGCTGCTTCAAGTGGAGCAGCGGATAGGGTCTGGCACCGGGCTCTGCCGCCCTTGGTTGAAGGATGCGTGGGCGGGGTGACGTGAGCACTGGAGTTGAACTCGCCATGGCCATCTCATCCGTTTTCTCTCGACCGGCGGGCACGCCCACCGGCTCAGCAGATTTGGCTGCATGCCGACCCCGTTGGGCAACGGTCTGGATTATTTCTTCGAGTTCAGTGTCATCAGCGGCCTGCGTGCTAATTTTACTCAACCTGCTCAAGACCAACGCGGAAATGCCCTTAAGCGTCTCCTTCACCCCGACGCCATGGAGGGCAACGGCTTCAAAATACTGAGCCTTGTCGGAATTTATCGTCCGTTCCAGCTCCTCAACGCTGCTGATATCCGGTAAGTCGCGCTTGTTGTACTGAATAACATAAGGGATTGACCGGAGGGAATAACCATATTCCGCAAGATTCTCCTCCAGGTTTATCATACTTTCGATATTGTCCTGCAGCCGATCGCGCTGCGAATCCGCAACGAAGACGATGCCATCCACGCCGCGCAATACCAGCTTCCGCGTAGCGTTATAGAATACCTGTCCGGGGACCGTGTAGATTTGAAACTTCGTGCGGAAGCCCTTTACCTCGCCCAAATCCAGAGGCAAGAAATCGAAGAAGAGTGTCCGGTCCTGCTCAGTGGACAGGGAGACGAGTTCGCCCCGAGATTTCGCAGGAACAGCGTTGAAAATCACCCGAATGTTGGTTGTCTTGCCCCCAAGTCCCGGTCCATAGTAGACAATCTTGCATGAAATCTCTTTAAATGCGTAATTCAGCGTAGCCATTTGCGCCTATCAATCTGTCTCTGTAATAATGCATAAGAAAATGTTGGGGTTCCCGTTTGCTGGTGCCAGGGCAGCGTATAATTACGGGCCGACCTCTTCAAGCTTCGAGCCCGCTGACTTCATTTCCACCCTTACCAGGCCCAGATTGGCCTCGTCCGTAGTTAAGGCAACGAGAAACCCCACCCGGGTATTCAGAAACAGTAGTTTGTTCTTCTGCGCCTCCAGGACGATTGACTCTACCGTGCCCTGGCTAAGCTTCTCGGCAGCCTTCTCCGTGGTATTAATTATTGAAGAGGCCAGTGCGCCCATCAGCTCGTCATTAATCCCACTTGCAAAGTCCGACGAAATGACAATGCCGTCCCGGCCAACCACAAAACTGCCTAGAATCCCCGACGCTTTGTTTAACTCCGCAAGTATCCTTTCCATTCAGTCCCTTCCTCTCCAGAATTTGTGCCTGACCGCTTCTTTCTCACTTACTATGGGCCGCCAAGCCTACACAGCCGCTGGAAAGCGATAGCGTGATACCAGGAATGCTTGAACTGATCGCACAATAATCTGAATTCTGTGGACAATGTCCAACAGCGGCAATTGATTGTTGAAGACAAGCAATAAGAAGAACTGTGAAGTCACCTGGATGTTAAATAAATAGTGGTTCTGGGTCTCAACAGTAATTCGTATCGGCTGACCTAAGCCATGAGATTGTGTGACCCGCTCTATGCCCGAGTTGAAATTATAGTAACGCGCAACGAGACCTTCCACATCCAGATTGATCTGAAGATCCTTGCAGACTACCAGCCCTTCGTCGCTATAAAGTACGAACCCCTCCAGACCAATGATCTTGTGAAAATAGTCTTCGAGCTCCTGAAAACTGTAGACCCGCACCAAGCCACCCAGAGGAGTGGCAGTCGGCAGCTCAGGCTTCTCGCTCACTGACTTCTGCACTGACAGGCTGCTGCTGCTCTGGAGCAGGATACTTCGCGCAGTCTCACCCAGGAACCCCGGCGCAAAACGAACGGCCAGATGCGGTACGAACGTCAGGATGACAAACATTTGCAGCAGCGCGGAGACTGGGTTGCCGACCCATAGGGCCCCGATATTTGATGCCAGGAAATCCGGATTGAACAGACTGAAGAGCAGGCCATCAATCAGGCAGATTATCCATCGGCCAACCACAAGTACAAACGAGCAGACAAAGCTAGGCCCGAGATCAGTCTGTTTCGTATTTACCCTGATGTATAAGAAGTAGAGGAGAAACTCCAACGCCACAACAGGGAAAAGCATTGTGTGGGTCGGGAGGAGCGGCATGGGGGTGAAGAAAAATGGTAACAAGAAGAGCGTCAGAAAACCAAAGACATAAAACAGGAAATCCTTCCTGAAAAGAATCATCTCGTGTCTCCCACGACAAGGTGCACAACAACCCACATTACTGCCCCAACCACTGGCGTCCTTCCACCTGTGCGCTTTCAGACGTCAGTCAGAGCGGTTTGTTTGCCCACCCTTCGTTTTCCAGCAACTGGTCAATCCAATGTCGCAGCTGACCAATTCTTACTGTAGCGTCGGTCACAATAGCCAACAGGTGCGATTCAATAATATAGAATATCAGATAACCACGGGACAATTGGAGAAAGCCCTTGTCGAGCTCCCCTAGCTTCAAGTTCTTCATGTGTTGAGCCATTGAGTGCAGAAACCACTCCAGAATGTCGCTAGTCTGGGCATAGATACGCAATGTCGTGGGGACATGCGCTTTGGCTTCGCTCAGGAAGTATTCCGTAATACCCGGAACCTCATCCAAAAAGGCGCGAATCTGCTTCGCAAGATCGTCAAACGGCAAGCGCCAATAAAGTTGATCCCGGGTAGTTTGTACGTCCACGTCAAATTCTGTCTTCACCTCACTGTATTGCTCCCGAATTTCCTGGTCCATCTGCTGAATTTCCGCATCCTTTGGGCTCATTGCCTTGAGTAGACTCACCATTTTGCGAGCCCGGCTGAACTGACGCTTCCTGACCAAGGTTTTCGCCAGCATCACCTTGGTTTGAAATGCTTGCGGGGAAGATTGTAGCGCCTGTTCCAGCTCAGCCAATGCTTCGTCGTAGCGCCCCATATCATAGTAAACTTTCCCAAGCAGGGTCCGGCCCCGGACAGAGTGAGTATCATGTTGCAGTCCATCCAGGCACACAGCCAGGGCCTTAGAAAAATTCTTTGCTCCAAGCAACGCCTCGGCGTAAGGTATATATGCTGTCTGGCTCTCCCCACTATCGTATGCTGCCCGCAGGACGTCTAGCTGGTCAAGATACGGATCCCTGGCTCTTGGTTCTCTTGCCATTTGAAAAGAAAAAAATCTTTTCCTTTTTTCATTTCCAAAAATTCAATATAGCCCTCTAATGGATATCAATTAAATAATCAAGCTTTATTCCACATTAAGAGAGAAAGACCTATCCGGGTCTTGGAGTACTGGTATCTGTCTAAACTTGCTTGCGGAGGAGAACAAGAGACTCTGGCACTTGCATCCAGGCTTTGGCTGACTAAGCTAATACGAAAATCAAAATTTACCCGCTACAACCGCTGCGACCAAAATAAATCTTCTACTTCATCCCCATTGCCAAAACTGCCCAAAGCTATCTCACAAACGTTTCCTGTCCAGGTCTTTCAAGCCAGAGTCCCCATGTCCCCCCTATTCTTCAAATCTACATAAGCCTTGGGGCGAGAAAATCAGGTGCTGAGATAACTCTTGACAGTAGAAGAGATTGAAAATTAAATTAATGCTCTTTTATGATATCGTTGCAGATGCCTTTGAAACGCTCTCACGGATAGAGGAGGATAGGCAGCAATGGAAATTTACGGCAATGCGTTGGGACTGATAGAAACGCGCGGACTGGTCGGGTCTATTGAAGCGGCAGACGCCATGGTCAAGGCCGCCAACGTACGTCTCATTGGAAAGGAACACATAGGGGGCGGTTATGTGACGGTGATGGTGCGCGGTGACGTTGGGGCTGTGAAAGCGGCAACTGACGCAGGGGCTGCCGCGGCTCGACGGGTCGGCGAACTGATTTCTGTCCATGTAATCCCGAGTCCCCATAACGAGCTGGAAAAAATCCTCCCCGAAGGATAAGACGCGGCGGGAGCATCTGCGTAAACAAGTAGCGCGGTGCACGCTTCGGGCGTGCCCCGTGCTTCCACATCTTTATTTGTGCGGAATGCAACGGGGCTCATGCCGAACAGTCGAGATGAATTGATCGAAATAATTTACGAGCTGGTGCTTAAAGAGCTGGGGCGCGACCATGCACGCCCACCTCGAGTTCCTCCTCAATCCACCACTCCGATTCAATCGCCCGGGAAGGTTCAATCATCGGGCACGGCCGCCGCACCTACAACACACCGCATGACGATCTCGGTTGGAGTCTCACACCGACACGTTCATATACAGCGCGAGCACCTGGACCAGCTTTACGGTCGAGGATACGATCTCACAATTCGCAATGAGCTGACCCAGCCGGGAGAATTCGCAGCAAAGGAAACGATTACGCTGGTGGGACCAAAGCTGCGCGCGCTGGAAAACGTCCGCATCCTCGGGCCATTGCGCAAACAGACGCAGATCGAGCTGGCGAAGACCGACGCTGTGTACCTAGGTCTTGACCCGCCAGTGCGCGAGTCCGGTCAGCTGGCCGGAACAGACGGAGCGACTCTGGTCGGCCCCAAAGGTACCGTCATACTCCATCAGGGCGTTATTCGTGCGAACCGCCACATCCACATGACACCAGAAGATGCCAGGCGTCTCGGCCTCGAACATCGCCAGATTGTGAACGTCAAAGTTGAAAAAACCGATAAACCGCTGATCCTCCTCGAAGTTATGATTCGAGTCAGTCTGAACGCCTACCTTGAGTTGCACGTTGATACGGATGATGCTAACGCAGCCAACCTGACAACCGGTGATCTGGTTGAATTGATTCTATGAATAACTTGAATGACGAAACCCTGCGCAGGATAATCGAGGAAGAGCTCAGAGCCTGCTTGCAAGAACGCCCGGGCCATCGCGAGGCGCCGCAGTCGCCGCGGCAACCTGAGGCCTCGCTCCTTGTGCTCTGCACCGGCCCGTGGAAAGACGCAACGCCTCTCGTGCCTCAGCTAAGAGAACTGGCCGGCGTCTTCTCGTCAACCTTTATCCTGTCCGCCAGTTTCCAAGAGCAGGGAGGCGAGGAGGAGCTGCGCCAGCGCGTGGGAACATCGGTGCGAATACTCTCCCGCCTGACGCACGAAGCGCTCAGGCAGGAGGTGGCTGCACACCCTCTGCTCGTCGTCGCGCCACTCAGCTCAAATACGCTGGCAAAAGTAGCCCTGGGAGTTCATGACTCAGTTCCGAGCCGAGTGATCTTTGAAGCGCTCCGCCAGCACAAACCAGTAGTAGCCATACCACCACAAGCAGGACCAGCCAGCAATGGCGCGTTCGGCTCGGATTATCCTCGCTCACCATTAGAATTTCATAATGGGCGACCCCAATATCTAAGAACCGTGGCAAATTGGGGCATTCGATTTGTGGACAGTGACAAGCTGCTTGCTGAAGTGCGGCAAACCATGTCAGAAGATGGGGAGCTGGGTGCTAGAAAGCGTTGGTCGTCTGATCGCCGCCCGAAAAAACGCACCATCATCACAAAAGAAGACATTCAGCAGGTTATTCTCGAGGGAAAGCGTGAGCTTCAGATCAGTCCGGATACGATTCTGACTGATGTTGCGAAGGAGCTGGCTACGTCAGCAGGCATTCAGATCATCGTTCGGTAATGCGGGCAAGGAACCGAACCCCGCGCAACGAATGCCAACCCTATGGTTATTCCCTATTTCGAGTTTATAGATCGCAAAGAAGAGAGTTGCGCACACAGCAACGCTATTCGCCCCCAGGGCGCGGAAACCGGAAATTGATGAAAAAGATGCTTCTTGAAAAAATTGAGGCGGCTGGCGTGGTGGGTGCCGGCGGAGCTGGCTTCCCAACGCACGTTAAGCTCAACTCTACCCCGGAATTCCTTTTGATCAACGCAGCGGAGTGCGAGCCCCTGCTGGCCGTTGATCAGCTCTTGATGGAACACTACGCCCCTCTTCTCATTGACGCGTGCAATCGGATCACGAAGGCGATGAGTCTTAAACGCACTGTTATCGCGGTGAAGAAGAAATATACACGAGCCATCGCCGCGCTGCGCGATGCGATTCAGAGCCTGACTGCAAAGAGGCATCCGGCGTGTGAACTCGTGTTTCTGGATGACGTGTATCCTGCGGGTGACGAACAGGTAGCTGTTTACGATGTCTTTTCGCGCATTGTGCCCGAGGGAAATATTCCACTGGCCGTTGGCGTTGTAGTCATCAATATCGAAACGCTCTTCAATATCGCACAAGCCTGGAAGGGCACGCCGGTCACTGACACCTGGGTAACCATTGGTGGCAACGTACCACAGCCACTTACCATTCGCCTTCCTGTGGGCACGCCGATTCGGACTGCCGTGTCGCTCGCCTCAGCCGATTGTTCACCCATGACGCATCTTTGCCTTGACGGTGGGCCGATGACCGGCCACCTGGTCGAAGACTGGGATGAGCCGATTACGAAGACCACAAAAGGGCTGATTCTGATTCCGCGTACACACTATTTGGGTCTTCGCTACCTCAACATTGCGCGCGAGGTGACGAAGAACGCCGTTTCAATTTGTTCCGCGTGCCAGCAGTGTACGGAAATCTGTCCGCGCTATCTTCTGGGGCACAGCATCGAGCCGAAGCGCGTGATGGTAGCTGAGGCAGAAGGGCTGGAGCACGGGGCGCACATTTTCCGCATGGCCCACTTCTGCTGCGAATGCGGACTCTGCGACCTGTGGGCATGCTTTATGAACCTCTCGCCCCGCTGGCTCAATGCAAAGCTTAAGCGCGAATTCCAGCAGGCGGGCGAACCTGCAACGCCGCTAAAAACCCAACGGGCTGTGCACCCATTGCGGGATGTACGAAAAATTCCGACCGCACGCCTTAAAAGCAAACTCCAGATCAGGGAATTCGACCGTCCATCTCGCTTCGTTGAAACTGCAGACATTGAAATTCGCCAGGTTCGGGTTCCGCTGCGTCAGCACATAGGCGTGCCTGCCGCGGCATGCGTCAAACTCGGTGATCATGTGAACAAAGGCGATCTCCTTGCAGCGCCACGCAATGGCGAACTCGGCGCCCGTATCCATAGCAGTATCTCCGGTCGGATCACCGCAATCACCCCACAAAGCATCCTCGTTGAAAGGTGATCTGGCAGGCAAACTGCACGAGGAGAGCATTAAATTCCTGAAGGCAGGGACATTAAAAGGTTTAGAAAAATGCGGTTGGTGGCCTTAGAAGCGAGGTCATATATTGTATCAGTGGGGTCGCACAGAGGAGTGGACTCGTGAAATAATTCAGCGCTGGGATTTTTAACCAGCACCTTGTTACAAAGCAAATCTCTATTAAGCCGCCCAGGCAGGCTATTCGTCGTTCTGCCGATCGTCCTGTCTGAAGTCAATCCAGAACCAGCCAAGCAAGAAATCCATTGCTTCAGAAATATCAATGCCTGGACGGAGTGCGATTCCAAGGTGTGTTAAAAATGGGTCGCAAATTGCTGCTTCTACACCTACGTATTCGAATGACTGCCAACCTCGCGGTAATACTTTGTATGTTATCTCAGTATCATCGTGAACGAGATCCTTTGCCGGCATGTTCCACCATTCCAAATCAGTAGACATACGATCAATCCATGCTGCAGAATCGACAGAATCCTTATAGTAGTTTGTGGTTATAATAGTACCAACGCTTTGGTTTATCTCGCTAAATTCTCCCCATATCGTTCCGAAACGTATTCTCTTCTCTGCATATATACCGGCGCCACGCATTTCAGATTCAGCTACCATTCCGCCGAATCCAATTAAACCTATATGAAGCGGACCAGCCTCACCATAAAGACCTAAGGCTGAAGGGAGAAATCCCGTGTATTTATTATCGGAGGTCACACCTACACTTAACGTCCCGATATCCCTGAAGTCGCTCCAGCGGTTCTGAAGCCAGTATTTCGACGCCGTACATCCAAATCCCATAAAAGCCAAAAGCATAACCAACAACAAAAGCCTTGAGCATTTAACACCACGCCTAATACCCATTGTAATCCCTCCCCTTCTTTAGTATTAGCCATTTATAGGACAATATCAATCACGGCGCGTAGTCGTCTCCTGATATGTCCACAAACCCAAATGTAATCCATCCTACAATTGCGTCGAATATTTCCACCGGATGTATCTCAAGATCGTCATAAAACCCAATCCCCCATGGATCTCTCACCTCATCACCATAGATTGCCTCATTGAGTTTGTTGTAACTCAATTCTTTTGCGTACTCTCTTTCTCCAGAACCAGATCGGCCATCACCCCCCCAGTTTGTACCTATTCCTGCAGAATTGAAATGGTAGCCAGTAAGTCCTAGCAGATTTGTCTCATATCCCAAAGAGGCATAAAGACACAAGTTTCTCCGGTATTCCCATCCAATACCCTCTTCCCCGCCAACTGAAAGTTCGAGAATATTACAGAATCTCGTTATATGAAAGCCCGGCGTTTTCAACACGAGGGGGACATAAATTTGGAATGATACAATATCCAATATGTCCATGATCCGGTTCGGGATAAACATGCCGATGCGAGTAGCAGTTTCAGTCTCGTCACCAGCGATAACGCGAAACAATTCCGTGGAAGAATCAGCTTCTCTTACTTCAAGAGCTTTGCATTCCTCCGGCGTGATTGCCTGTTTTGCAATAAAAACCTTCTCCAATTCGGCCATCTGCAAAGAATTTTTAGCCACACTCAGTGACACAAAGCAAAAGCAGTATACCACAAAAATTGGAATGACAAGCTCAAGTTTCGTTCTTTCCATTTTCTGCTACCTCCTTGGAGAAATTAGAAAAAATCTCTTAATTCCTACAATGCCACTAAAAACATCAAGTTGTGAGTTTTTGTCAAGCGTTTTTTTAGCCTCCCGTACGAAAAATAATATAACCCCTTTCGTGGGTTGTGACAGACTATTATCTCCCTAGCCCCATTAAAGCCGCAAATCACCTCGTAATGCTTTCCCCAAAGAAAACTCTTTTTAACCACTATCACAGGTCTGCCTTTGGCTATCTGTTCCAAGACATCCTCAATATGTCCCTCATATACCGTAGCAAAACACCCATGTCTTGCAGCAAGTTTTTTGAGCACTGCCGGCGTAACACCAGAAGTTCTAATCTTCCCAAGATCATCTTTAAGCTGCTGGACAGTTACTTCCTTGCCCCAGTACTGAAGTACCATCGCGAGACAGGCCAAACCACAGGTTCCCCGCGTATGCTGGAATACCGGATTGATTCTGAGTAGCCTTAGCCCCTCCAGATCACTGGCGTCCTTTATGGTGAATTGATGATTAAGAGAGCATGAGATTCCGAGCAGTAGTGACGCGCAAACAAGAAGGAATATTATAAAGGACGAAAACAATGGCTTGCTAGCTGATTTCATAGATATTGGTCTTTCTTGCTTGATGGAATTGTTGTTCAGACACGCCCAATCTCCAAATGTGATTAATAGTCTGGTTAAGCGACGGTAACGGACTATCCTTTCAAGACTGCCAAAAATCAACGCTTAACTCTGTATTTTTAAGCCCCGAATTACGTCAATAAGGCTGCGCCGAGGCAACATTCCGGCGCAGATGGTGACCGCTCTTTCAACTACCTTTGGAACAATAAAAGATTTGCCACGAGACAATCTAAAAATACCTTTCCCAGCTACGAGCAGCGGTGGTGCTTTCAAGGTCTTCTTCAGCAACCCATCCTTCGGTGCTGTCGAATTTGCACTTCCACCAGTATTCACCTTTAGCATAAATGCCATTCAAGGAGTGTTCAAGGATTTCCCCATCTTGTTCGGCCGGAAGTGTTGTAAGTGCTGAGTAGTTTGTCCCCGGGCCCAGTCTGACGCTGCTTGATGTGATAGTCTTTACAGTTTCAGAAGTTACAAAAGTGGATGATTGAAGCTTGGGTTTGAGAGATATCATCATTAAACCATTAGCCACCCAGCGTTCGGAGCCATCAGAAGGATCATTTTTAACCTGCCCATTAACCCATATTGTTGACGAGCCACCCCCATCTTGATTAATACCCCATGTGGCAGTTAAATAGTTTTTGCAAAAATCTCCCAGCTCCTGCATGGTCATCCCAACACTTATACCGGAGCGTCCATCAACTACCAAAAAATAAACATAATCATCGTTGTAGGCAACGGCAGTCCTGGGATTGCGGATAATTGCCCCCGGATGACTCAGATAACCGTCCACAACACCATCTTTTAAGAACGTGAAGGTCATATATCGTACAGAGCAATACGTTTTTGACCAATCTAGGGGATTCGGCGTATTGCAGTCCTCCAGATAATGTGTAATTTCTTGAGAAATTCGCACTTCACCTCCGATACTCACATTGTTAAGTAGCGTTAGATCTGCTGAAGGCCCTTCGGCAGACAAAACGATATGGTCAAAGGGAATCGGGGTCGAGCCCTGGTTTTGTCGGATTTCTCTGACATACCCTTTGGCATGGGCTGGTGGAGGTAGTATCATGGTCGGGCGAGCCATTTCCACCAGCACTTCAACCCCATCGGTCGTGTAAGGTGTCTGCTTGTCATAGTGGTGGGTATAAATGATCAGGTCATTGTTTTCAGTCCGAGCGCGATTGATACCGGTAATTTCCTGATCGTTTCCTGTGGCGGGATAGGTGACCTTGTTTTTCTCCGATCTATGTCTGACACAGCTGCCTAACCATATATCGCGATCCAGTTGCCACACCGGCCCACTACCATCGAACTCGCCAAATCGTTTTGCGTACCAACCGGAAATGATTTGGCCGCCTGAGGGAGTGTCACCCGTAAAACCAGAGCCGTTTATCGCCACCACTACATCATACCTGTACTTTCCCCACTCTTCTCCCCAATAACCAAAGGTGTCGTCGTAGCGGTTCGCCATACCGCTCACTGGCTCTCGTCCGCTTACCAGTTTACCCTGTGCTATGCAGCTATCAATTATGCAGTTCTCGTTTGCTCTGTCCATTCTGGTTACGAAAAGATTGTTGTTCGGGCTGGTAAGGTTGAATTCTTGATAGTCAATTCCGGGTGCCACTGCTTGCCATTGAGCAAAGACGATGGTGCAAGAAACTAAAACGTAGAAAATGATTGTAAACAAAGTAATTTTCTGTCGCATCTTGGTATCTTCTCCTTCGCTTATGTATCGTACGTCGTCAGCAGTATAGCCTTCGGCAACATTGAGGGAACTCTCTATTACCCGGGCGTTACAGTCTTCAGGTATCCATGTCTACCGGCTCTATGAGAGACTGAGTTGTTACCCGAATCTAGGACATTCTGCTCTCACATTGAACCTCAATGATATCGCTTGAGAATCATGCTGTCAAATATAATCCCCTATTTCTGTGCCGGGTTTGGCATCGGGTAGGATGCCCGCGGCCTCAGGATAATTGGGGAACAAGATGATTGAACCCATTTTTCAATGGAGCAGTTCCCAGTGGCAGGGAAGATCGGCAACAAAGCCGGAATAAGGAAAGTTCTCGGTGCGCACTTCAAAGCAGTCCTGCTGCACGCGCACGTCATAAACCTGGTCCGGTGCGCGTTCGTTAACCACGCGCACGCTGACTGCGTACTTTCCTTTCATAAGCCTCAGCGCGTCGAAGTGAATTTTGAGGAGGGAGGATGGAGCGGCATGGCCTATCTCAAGCCCGGCCTGGCGTGATGAGAAGTCGTAGACAAGCACGCCGTCCTCTCGCATGATCACGAGTTCAAGCAGCGGGTGCTCAAGCGCCTGGGGACAGGAAAACTCGATCTCAATGCATGCAGGCTCGCCGGTTTGAAACAGTGTGCACTCACGACCCTCGCCGTCGCGAAAGATCACGCGCCTGATGATCCGTGCTTCTGGGTGCACTGATGGCACAGCCAGGGTTGGCGCGGGCTCGGGCTTCTCCGCCCATTGCACTACCCGGTGCGGGAATGACTTTGCGTAGAGCACCCGGCGATACTGGAGCGCAACGTCGGACGACGGCCCAAGCGTCCGCACGCGGCCATGATCCAGCCAGAGCATTTCGTCGCAGATATCGCGCGCGGCATCTATCTGGTGTGTGACGAGCAGAACCGTCTTGCCCCGCTCACGGAACTCCTGAATTTTGTTGAACGACTTCATCTGAAATTCCGCATCTCCTACCGCCAGAATCTCGTCAACCAGAAGAATATCCGGGTCAACGTTTACGGCAATGGAGAAGCCAAGGCGCGTTTCCATGCCGGAGGAAAAATACTTGAGTGGCGTGTAGAGAAATCGTTCGAGCCCGGAAAAGGCAATGATAGCGGGAAGGCGCTCCAGGATCATTTGTTTTGATAGACCAAGAAGCGCGCTGTTGAGAAAAATGTTCTCCATAGCTGTAAGATCAGGGTGGAACCCGGCGCCGAGTTCTAGCAACGCTGCCACTTTTCCATTTACCCGGAGTGTGCCGGTGGTTGGTTCGGTAATTCCACCAATGATCTTAAGAAGCGTGCTCTTTCCAGAGCCATTATCTCCGACGATGCCAAACATTGACCCTCTGCGTACCGTGAATGAGATGTCGCGGAGGGCCCAGAATGGCTCAGCGTGGCGAAACGAGATAACTTTATCAAGCCAGCGCGATAAGCGACGGCTGGGGGGCCGGGTTGGCCGATAGTATTGCTTTGATACGCGGTCAAGTGTTAAGGCATCCATCACAAGTTCTTTCTATATGTCGTGTCAGCAGATAACCACCAAACAAAACAGCATACAGAATACGGAAAGAGACTCAGGCCCCTCGCCTAAATACTTACCTAATTCTGGCAAAAAAACCCGGGGCTGAATGGCGTCGGCAGACCCATTGATCAAATCCTGACACCATAAAAGATTTTGATTGCCTTTATGAATGGAGCCATGTCACCATAACACCTGAATTATAATGAGGTGAGAATTTACCAGCCCGAAAGTTTTGTCTGTTTTTCACGTGAGAGTTTGTTGTGATATTAATTGTAGTGCTTTTCTCATGCACATTGCTGTAAGGATTCTGCGATAGTTACCCTTAATCCCCAAAAGCCATTATTCAGACAAACGGTATGTATAAAGCTGCCTATTTACAACTCGTTCGCGAAGGCACGTTGACAGAGCGAGTGGTCCAGGCCAATGAGCTATTGCGCTGCTGCACCCTGTGTCCCCACGAATGCCAGGTGGATCGCACAAACCACGAGAGGGGACGCTGCCGATCCGAGGCCATTCCGCTGATCTCCAGCTACAACGTGCATTTTGGGGAAGAGCCTCCTTTGGTAGGGACGCGCGGATCAGGTACGATCTTCTTTACCAACTGCACGATGCGCTGCGTGTACTGCCAGAATTATCCTATCAGTCAGCTAGGGCACGGGAAAGCATATCCAGTCGCCAAGCTGGCGCGTATGTTTCTGAAGCTGCAAAAGAACGGATGCCACAATATTAATTTTGTCACACCGGCGCATTTTGTTCCCCAGATTCTCCAGGCGCTGGAAATGGCTGTCAAAGAGGGATTCCATCTGCCACTCGTGTACAATACCGGCGGGTATGAATCGCTTGCAACCCTTAAGTTGCTTGATGGTATCATTGACATTTATCTCCCGGATATCCGATATAGCGATAATAGTCACGCACAGGCGTATTCAAAGGCAGAGAATTACGTCGAGCGCAATCGCGCAGCACTGAAGGAGATGTATCGCCAAGTTGGGCTGCTCGAGTGCGACGAGAGTGGTGTAGCCCGGCGCGGGATGATTGTCCGCCATCTCGTGCTGCCGGAGAAGATTGCAGGCTCAGAAGAGGCGCTCCAGTTTCTGGCGAATGAATTGTCGCCACGACTTCACGTCGCCCTGATGAGTCAGTACTTCCCGGCATACAATGCACCGGATCATCCTCCTTTGGATCGTAAAATTACCCACGAAGAATATGAGCAGGTCGTTCATTTGTATAAGCGCCTCGGTTTCAACGGGTGGATTCAGGCCACCTGAGCCGACGAAAAAGTAGGGATTCAACATTGTTGAACTCCTCGATAATGTGCCAATTAATCTCGGGCATGGAGTACGAGTGTGGTGCAAGCCCATCTTTACCTGATCAGCTTCCTCGTAGGCACGCTCTGGTCAATCATTGCGGGCATTTTTAGTCCGTTTCTGGATGAATCGACTGGCGAGCGTGAGGATTCGGGGGATGTAGCTCCTGAACGCGGCTCTGATGTGGCGCGACCCGAGCCGGGTGGACTTGCCTCGCTGTTGCCGATGACGATTGCTGCATTTCTGGCGCTCTTTGGGCTTGTGGGAATCATCTGCCTTGACATTCTCCACACCTCTTTTGCCACAAGTCTTGTCCTTGCCTTCCCTATCGCACTGGCCTCAACTACCGCCATCTTCTTCTTCCTCAAAGCCACATACTCAGACTATATGCGTCAGTTTAAATCGCACGATAACGGGTAACGGAATCTTCAATCCGTACAACCTCTGCAATATGAATTATTCCACCATTCTCTGATTCCCCCACCTGCGCCGCGGTCTTGCTGCTTCGGAGCTCATCCGTCTCATCAAAGAGAGCAGGATAATAATCCCAGATCCGCCCCGGGCATGTGAAGATAGTAACCATCTCTATGGGG
>CAYVXD010000080.1:0-18292 GCA_964454265.1 uncultured Candidatus Sumerlaeota bacterium
AACTCGACCGGTCAACGAGACGGCCGAGCACCCTCAGCAGGAGACCCCTACCGATGGATGAATTACTCGTAGTGCTTTGACCCTTGGATTCCGCCAACGTCCGCCTCACATTAACATCTCGAGAATTCTTCTCCCTGGTCTAGCCTGCACGTCGCCTACATCTTCTATAAGTCATTGCCAGGGCGTTTGCCGACCTTATTTTTAGCTAAGCACCCCTTACTCCATTTCAGGGAAATCAAGCCGTATTGAGGCAAGACAGCCAGTTTCTTTATCATCCTGTTCTCGGTTGGCTCTTAGCTCTAACCCCAGGTGCTCCTCATGCGCTACTTCCGAGCCACATCACTGAATATTGGAGTAAATATCCATTGGCGGCGGGGCGTTGTCAAGACTGTCTAGCCCACATTTGATTGAATTTGGCACAAAGACACACACCAGAAGCCTATCCTGCGCATGCTCCATGGCCCGGCTAGAAAACGGCCATGCTCAACGCAGATCGAAGTCGAGAGTAAGGTGAATTATCTTGGAAGGGTCGGAAGGGAAAGTAGGTAAGCTGAGGAATAGAAGCTAACTAAAGAAGATTCTGATGTCATCACTGTGAGATTGACAGGTGGGCAGTGAAGGCGTAGCTAGAGGAAGAAGGCGGCGAGCACCGCCTCAAACGACCAATGCTGGTTTAGAAAAACGTTCCAGATCCCTCCTGCACTCGCGCTTTAACAGCACGCCTCCAATCACGTATGTCACAGCATCGCTTGATTCTTAAAAATACGTATGGCCGCCATTATTAACGAGCAAAATGCCACTTCCATTGCCAGAAAATGTGTTTTTGGTATGATCCTCAGTGAACGAATCATATCGGATCTGAATACCATATTCAGCATTGTTATGGATGTCGCCACTATAGCTGCCAACGAAGCTGGCTCTTGAATTGTTATTCACAGTAATTCCATTATGGGTGCTACCAGAGGGACCCGGGGTGTGACCGTTGTTGGAAAAGTCGCCTGTGCCCGCAAACTGCCCAGAGGCTAATATATTTAAAACGACACCGGACCAACCATTATCCAGTGCGACACAGTTCGTTAAACCCACTGTGGTATTTCTCCAGGAGTCAAAACCGTTTTGATCATTCTGATACGCCACACAATCTATGAATGCTGCACTGGCATTATAAGTAAGTGCAAATCCGGTATTATTGTGAGCAGCTTTAGAGTTATACACTGTGTAAGATCCCTCGCGTAAATAAACGCCTCTCCCACTTGTATAGTCGAATAAGATACCCTTCAGAGTAATATTTGAACATTGCTGAGCCCAAAATGCGTTAGCTCTTACTTTTGTAGCTGTTGTATCTTTATCGTTCCCTGTAATACGAACCGCCGGGTCGCCAGGAGAAGAGGGTGTCCAGCTCTCGTCACCCAAAAAACTAAGAGTCTTGCCTGGCTCAACAAAGATACCAAATACTTTCACCTCTTCCCAATAGATCCCGTCAGCGATGTCAATGGTCACGTTGCAGCGCAAGCGTTCAGGAAGCACGTCTGCAGCGGCCTGGATTGTCAGCTTTGCCGTGTCGGTGGTCAGACCGTTATTCTCGTCGTTGCCCGTTGTGCCGTTTACGTATATCGTAAAATCTTCCGTGCCCGTCCTGATTCCCATGAGCGTTGGATTAGTGATACGCCGGTCAGGTAAAAGTTGCTGAAAACCATGTGTCCCATCACTGAACCAGATGCGGAGTTTAATTTTACTGGGATGATTAAAAATGCTGCGATTGATGGGTTCCATACCCAGATCCAGATCACCCACCATAACGTTAAAGATCCCCTCAGTGACAGGTACAGGTATTGAAGCGACGGGGCCACCGCCATTAACGCTTGTCCCGTCATTGGACCAGAGGGCTATTGTCCCCGGGTCGTTCACAATGGCGAACTTGAAATAGCCCGTGCCGGTAAATGCTGTCCCCTGCACGCGCACACGCCCCTGGTAGTTAAACATGACCTGGTCATCGGCAACCGCCACACTTACCCCTGCCAAAAGAATAATCACGCAGAAAATTGCTCCAGTTTTCGATTTCATAATGCACTCCTTTCTTGCTTGCATTTATTTGTCTTACGTTAATCCAGTATCCAGAGATTTACCAACGAAAGTGAGAATGGGAAATATTTTTTGAATGACAGAAACATTCATGCCTGGGCTTTGCTTAATACGCATGTCCGCCTGTGCCTGTAAGCACATCTCCGAGGGCATTACCGGAAAATGTGTTCTTGATGTGATACCAGCTTACAGAATCAATGATTACGCCCAGCCCATAACCACCATTATTACGGATTTCCCCACTGTAGCCATCCAAGAAGATCCCAAGGGCTTTATTAGTCAGATGTACTCCATTTTCGCCATTGTTAGAGAAGTCCCCAGAGGTACCAAAGTCTGCTCTACACAAGGAATTTACGTCGACACCCATACGGCCGTTAAACTTCGAAATGCAATTTGTGAGAGTCCCCCAACTAAAGGTACAAATATAAAACCCATCAGTATCATTTTGTTCTGCCAAACAATCGGTAAAATACACCTCTGAATTGGCCTGGATACTAATCCCCCTCCAGTTATGAGCAACCTTGCAATTCTGCACCTCACCTCTTACATCAATCAACACGCCTCCTGTGGAAGCATAATCGAATAGAAATCCCTTCACTTTAACACCGTAGCATTTCCTGGCTAAAAAGGCGACGCTTCTAACTATTCCCTGCGTTGTGTCATCGTCGGTGCCGGTTATTCGGACAGCAGGATCGCCCGGGAAAGCTGGAGTCCAGCTTTCATCGCCTAAAAAGATAAGATACTTTCCCGCCTTGACAGTGATGCCAAAAACATCCACTTGCTCCAGATATACTCCGTCTGCAATGTCAATGGTAACGCTGCATCGCAAACGTTCGGGAAGGACATCCACGGCAGCCTGGATTGTTCGCTTTGCTGTGTCCGTGGTCAGGCCGTTGTCGTCGTCATTTCCTGTTTTGCCGTTTACGTATATCGTAAAATCTTCCGTGCCGCTCACGATCCCTATTAGCTGCGGATTGATGAGACGCCGGTCAGGTAAAAGTTGCTGAAAACCATGTGTCCCATCACTGAACCAGATGCGGAGTTTAATTTTACTGGGATGATTAAAAATGCTGCGATTGATCGGTTGCATACCCAGATCCGGGTCGCCGACCATTACGTTAAAAATTCCGTCAGTGACTGTAACGGATACCGAAGCTGAAGGTTCGCTACCACCAACGCTTGTTCCGTCATTAGACCAGAGGGTTATTGTTCCCGGGTTGTTCACAATGGCAAATTTGAAGTAACCTGTGCCGTTAAATGCTGTTCCCTGCACGCGCACACGCCCCTGGTAGTTAAACATGACCTGGTCATCCGCAAAGACCGTACCTGTTACCACCAACAGAATACAAAGTCCGAGGATCGTGCTCCTGTTCGATATCATCACGATTACCCCCTTTAGTTAATTCTCATTCGCGTTTGGTTAATACAAATTCCAGTCTTCAACGGTCGTCTGAGGTTCCTGAGTTTCCTCTTTGAGGCCAGTAGTGGTAGTCATGGAATAGTTGATGCTACTCTGCGGCTCGCTATCAACGCCATCAGCTTTCAATAGCCCGATGACTTCATAATCCGTCGTCTGGCTTTGAGCACCGTCGAGGCCAATCTCAGAATATTCAAGTGAATAATCTCCCGCCACAGCAAATGCCGCCAGGAGTATTGCCGCAAGGCAGAAAGCGCCAAGCTGTATCCTCCGAACAATAAGACGTTGCTTTTTATTCCCCGGGTAGTGAAGTTTCTTTGTCATCTTTGAAACCTCCTATTCAATTTCACATCGGCATAACCTTATAAACCTATCAACATTACTTATCAGAATGAAAGCCTCGACGTCAAGGATTATTAGAGGGAGCGCGTCCAAATTAGAGTATAAGTCTAGAAAGCTGGTACGCTCAATACAGGGATCTCTCACCAGGGAATCTCATGTAGAAGGTTGAGCAAGCGTCTTCTCTCATGCGAGGAGTTTCGTCCCTCTCCACATGCCAGGATAGTAGTAGGGGCGTTTAATTAAACGCTCCTACATGCTAGCCCCAAAAAATACAATGTGGCTGTACGATATTTCAGGTTTCTGTTATAATGGCGGAATCTTTATAGACACGGTCGCACAGCCTCAGACACCCAAAATTGTGCTCGCAGCTAGCCCACTACAAATTCCGAAGAGCTATTTTTTAAAGTTATAGTTGCAAACGCGCGGCAAATGGTAAAAATTGAATCCGTTCAAAAGAATTGAATTTTTTTTGCAGGTGGCATTCTTATTGCCCTTGGTATTCTCTGGCACCTTGACCTTTCTTTTAACAAATCTGTGTGAACAGCTTCCTACATTTTGTTTTCTGCTGGAACAGCCTGTCTTGTTCTCAGAGTTTCCTTCTCCATCATTGATGTTAAAGGGTATAGGAAATGGGTATTCCCCTTTGTGGTTTATGGAATGAACGCCATCACTGCCTACTTCTTTTCAATAGTGGTACGTGTTCACACAGTGCAAGAACGGTACACGCAGACGGCCGGGGGAGAAAAAATTACTTTGTGGAAGGCAATGCTGAATTTCTGGACCGATCTGGCTGGTATCAATGTTGGGTCATGGTTGTTTACTATGAGCTATATCTGCTTCTGGTGGGTCTTACTTTTTTGGATGTACAGAAAAAGATTGTTTCTCAGAGTGTAAGTGAGGTGTTGTTTAGCCGAATTCAAATCGAAGGTCAGGTTTGAAGGAAGAACGTATAGAATTTCACCCGCAGCTATCAGCAATCAGCCTTCAACTTCTGTAATTTTGTTTGAATCTCCTGCGCTACACGATGAACAACGTCGTGCGCTGCTTGCTCAACTTCTGGAGAAAGGCCGATCCCGGGCTCGAAGTACTTGCTTTCAATGCCATAAACAATCAGGCACGGCGGAAGCCGGTTCAACGTCCGTGCAAGTTCAATGGCATCAGCAATGCTGAAGCTATGAGTTGAGTAAGACGAGAACGTGGTTGGTATCGCCTGCGCGTGAGCATCCAATCGGTGAATGGTTCCAGGCTTCATGCCAGAACGGATTGCATCAACCACAATAACGGTATTCGCATCTTTCCACCACTCCATCAATGCCGCGCCTTCCCCGCGTGCTTCAATGACCATTACATGGGAAAGGTTCTTTTCCTTGAGTTTCCGAGCCACAATGAGCCCGACAGCGTCATCGCTCCGATAGTGATTACCAATCCCGATGACCAGGACAGGGAATTCGCTGACAGGGATCTGTGAGTTCGTGAAACCTTGCATTAACTCTTTCCGACTTCCTCCTTGTCGATCTCAAGTTTTAAAAAGTGCGTTGCGCAAGAGATGCAAGGGTCATAATTTCGTATCGCCTGCTCGCATTGCCCCGTGAGTTTTTCGTGGGACATATCCATGTATTTCGATACAACTTGCCTGAGATCACTCTCGATGGTTTTTTGATTCTGCGACGTGGGAGGGACAATCTTTGCATCGAGAATCATGCCATCTTCGTCCACTCGGTAGCGATGATAGAGCATGCCACGGGGCGCTTCAGTGCATCCGTAACCGGTGGCAGCCCGCGGCTGAACCTCTACTACAGGGGAATCTGGCATTTCATATTCATCAATAATGCGCAGCGCCTCGTCGCAGGCATAGAGGATTTCCACACTCCGAATAATGATGCTCTGAAAGGGATTACGGCAGAAGGGCGAAAGCCCAACTGAACGCGCCGCTTCCTGTGCCAGCGGAGATAGCCGGTCGAAATTGAGATTGTAGCGTGCTTGCGGGCCGACGAAGTATGCCCCTCGGTCTTTAAGTACAGCATGCAGCGCATTGGTATACTGCACGTGCTCTTCGACAAAGTACTTATCATAGTCTCGAATTAAAATGTCTAAGCCCTTGTTCGAAACAAGCCGCCCTTCGTTGAAGGGATATTCTTCAGCGTGACGAAGAGCAACGAACTCATAGTCTTGTTCAAACTCTGGAAAAGGAAGGCTTGCCACCCAACGTACGCCTTCAAGAGCTGCGTCCCTTGCCCATTTTAGACGCTCAGCTAGTGGTGCAAGAGCCTTTTTTGTAGGGACTTTATAGAACCCTCCAACGCGCACATTAATAGGATGGATTTCTCTGCCGCCAAGGAGTGAGACAATTTCATTTCCCGCCTTTTTCAACTGAAGGCCGCGCTGGACAATCTTTGGATGGTCTTTTGCCATCTGGATCGCATCGTCGTAGCCAAGAAAGTCAGGTGCGTGGAGCATATAAACATGCAGCCCGTGGCTCTCAATCCATTCGCCACAATAGACGAGACGACGCAGTGCACGGAGTGGCCCATCCACCTTGAGCCCAAACGCATCTTCCATCGCGTGTACCGTGCTCATTTGATAGGCAATCGGACAAATGCCGCAAATGCGTGCCGTAATATCAGGTGCCTCACTGTAATTGCGTCCTCGCAAGAATGCCTCGAAAAAACGCGGTGGCTCGAAAATCTTAAATCTGACATCCACAACATTGTTCCCTTTGATCTTCACATACAGTGCACCTTCGCCCTCGACACGAGCAAGGTAGTCCACTTTGATCGTTCTGCTTCGCCCTTTACCACTCTTCATTATAACGCCCAGCTATTTCTTTATATGGTTTAAGGAAAAACGTCCGGTTTATTTTATCTCTATTGCGTATTTCCTGCGTAGTTTACCTTTCGTGGGCCTCGCTCTCTTTGCGAAACGGTTCAGCATACGCATAGAATCCACGAAATGCCCGAACGATGTTTTCCTCCTTCATGCCCTGATGCTTCCACCATGTAGCCCACGCGGCCGTGTTCGGCGTCTCTTTAGGTCCGAAGCAGCCATAGCAGCCTCGATTATACGCCGGGCAGATGGCGCCGCATCCGGCGTGGGTCACAGGCCCCAGGCATGGCGTACCATGAGCAACCATCACGCAGACAATCCCGCGTTGCTTGCATTCAACGCAGACGCTGTGCGGTGGCGTGTTCGGCTTGCGCCCGTGGAGAAAGGCACTAATGACTTCAATGACCTGGTGTTTGTTGATGGGGCAGCCTTGCAGCTCCAGGTCAACAGAAACATGGTCAGAAATGGGGGTTGATTTTTTGAGAGTCTCGATATACTCCGGCGAGGCATAGACAATGGAAATAAACTCTTTCACATCCTTGAAGTTTCGCAGTGCTTGAATGCCGCCAGCAGTGGCGCATGCGCCAATCGGTACGAGAAATTTAGAGGCACGGCGAATCTTGTGAATGCGCTCTGCATCGTGCGGCGTAGTGATGGAACCCTCGACAAGAGAAAGGTCATAGGGCCCTTTCACTACCGCACGGGATGCCTCGGGAAAGTATGCAATCACTACCTCCTCCGCCACCGCGAGCAGTTCGTCCTCACAGTCCAGCAAACTCAATTGACAGCCGTCGCAGGAGGCAAATTTCCACACAGCCAGCTTCGGCTTATGCTTCCGTTTCATGTCATACTTCTCGCCTTACGAACCATTCTTTGATGCGGTCATAGCGAAACACGGGGCCATCCTTGCATACGAAAGTGGGCCCAAACTGGCAGTGTCCGCAGAAACCGACACCACATTTCATGTTGCGTTCCATAGAAATATAAATGTCTTCTGATTCCACACCGCGTTTCTGGAGTTCCAGCACAGAGTAGCGCATCATCACTTCGGGACCGCAAACCATCGCCACTGTGCTTAGTGGGTCAAATGATGCTCTTGGTATAAGGGTTGTAACTACACCAACGTTGCCGCGCCAAGCGCTTGTAGCCCGGTCGACTGTGAGCTCCACCTCAAGATCAAAGCGTGCGCGCCATTTTTCAAGTTCACGCCGGAAGAGTATGTCTGCCGGACTACGAGTGCCGTACAGCAGAACGACCTTACCGTACTTGTCCCGTTGAGAGAGGATCCAGTACAATACGGGGCGTAGCGGCGCCAATCCAATTCCGCCTGCCACAATCACGACGTCGTTTCCCATTGCTTCCTCAACAGGCCAATGGCTTCCGAACGGACCACGCACTCCCAGGATGTCGCGCACCTTCAGTTTGCGCATGGCTTTTGTCACAGTGCCCACGGCGCGAGTCGTGTGTACCAGTGTCTTTGGCGTGGTCGGGTCACCACTTATGGAAATCGGCACTTCGCCCACTCCAAATACATAGAGCATGTTGAACTGTCCGGGTGCGAAGGAAAGTTCGCTGATACCATTGGGCAGTTCGAGTTCAAGCGAAAACGTATCGTACGTTTCCTTACGAACCCTGATAATGCGATATGGTTGTGTAAGCATTGAGTTGTGGATGCATACACTCACCACAATTCACCTCTTAACCGTTGACTTTATAAACATCCAGAAGTTGTAACCTGGTTGCCTGAAGCGAACGCTCCATAATGTGGGCAAATCGCTTAAGCAATTCGCAGCCGAGCTTATGGTCCACTTCACATTTTTGGCGAAGGCACTTTCCATCCAAGGCAATAGCACGTGTGAGTTCAATGGCTCGAGCGTCGAAATGCCAATGGTACGGTGGAATGAGCCACGACCAGCCCAGGATTTCACCTTCTCCGAGGGTCTGAATGGTGATAGGACCACGTCCGGGAGCGAATATTTCCAGGGCCACAGCGCCGTGGCGTATGAGATAAAATTGGTTGGCTTCTTCACCCTCGCGGAAGACAAACTCTCCAGGATTGAAGCGAACGTTAGATGCACACCCGACGATGAGCTTAATATAATTCTGTGCAAGACCTTGCAAGAAAGGGTGGCCTGCTAAGTAAGGCTCAAGAGTTCTCATGGTTCACCTCCTGAGGTGAAATGGCTCCTGGGCTGGTTCGTTCGCTTTCACGAATAGCGCGGACTTCTTCGGTGATATCAATAGCCACAGGGCACCAGGTGATACAGCGTCCGCAACCAACACAGCCTGAGGTGCCAAACTGGTCAATCCAAGTAGCCAGTTTATGCATCATCCATTGGCGATAGCGTGCCCTTGGTGAAGCGCGTACGCTACCGGCATGTATGTAAGAGAAATCCATGGTGAAACACGAATCCCACTTGCTCCAGCGCTCCGCGTGCTCGCCCGTCAGGTCAGTGACATCTTCCACGGTCAGGCAAAAACAGGTCGGGCACACCATCGTACAGTTGGCACACGTCAAACAGCGCTCTGCAACATCATCCCAGCGTGGATGTTCATAGTTGCGATAGAGTAAGTCCTTGATATCGGTGGTGTCCATTGTTCTGCCCATATGCTTTGCGGTTTCAGCCACAATCCGTTCTGCGGTCGCCTTCTCCTTTTCATTCGCCCCCTCGTGCGGCACCTCTCGAAGAATCTGCGCGCCCAGATCTGTGCCGATTTCCACCAAAAAGTAATGTCGGTTATTCTCCATGACTTCAGTGAGGGCGAGATCAAACCCGATTGTTGCCTTTGGTCCCGTGTCCATAGACGCACAAAAACACGTTCCTCCAGCCTGTCCGCAGTTGACTGCAACGATAAGAACATTCTCACGCCGCGATTTATACGTGGGCTCAACGTATTGTCCATGTATGAAGACGTTATCTTGAATGGCGATGGCGTGCAGATCGCAAGAACGCACGCCGACAAAGGCAAACTTGGGTTGTTCATCGCTTCCTGCAATAATTTGGAAGCCGCTGCCATCGCGCTTGGCCCGCCATAAGCACACCACCGACGGGCTAAGAAATTTTTTCCACGAATGCTGGCCAACTGCATAGCCAAAGAGCGCTTGATCATTTCGTTTCTTAAGACGGTAGGTGCCCCCATCTTGTTCGTCTGTCCACCCAACAGGCAGCTGAGTAACCGATGACAGATCGTCGTATACAATAGCGCCGTCACGAACCGTAGGTCCTACGACACGGTACCCCTTCTCGTGCAGAACATCGAGCAGTTGCTGGAGATCCTTGCGTCCAATGACGAATTTATCGCTACGCTGCAAGTGCTGTTCTGTCATAGATGTCATTGCTCAGTATCTTGATGCCTCAGCGGTTCTTCTGGATTAAAAAGCAGGAACCTAAAATGCCATAGCCAGGGGCGATGGGGTGCTTTATTATTCAGAAGTTTGCTGCTTCTTTTCAAGTCTTATGAAAAACATGAGCAGAGAAGGAATGAGAAAGACCGTAAAAATTGTGGAGACGGCAATGCCACCAAGCACTACGCTTCCCAGTCCACGATACATTTCCGAGCCCGGTCCGGGTGCAACCACCAACGGCAACATTCCGAATATGCTGGTTAATGCACTCATATAAATAGGACGTAGCCTAACTCTTACGGATTCCATTACCGCCTCTTTGTAATCCATTCCATGATAGCGAATATTATTAAGTGCCTGATGAACAATCAAAATTGCATTATTAACCACCACACCAACTAAAATAACAAAGCCAAGCATAGTCAATACATCGAGCGGTTGTGGTGCAATAAACAGGTTAACCAGCTTTAAACCGATAAAGCCACCTGCGCCAGCCAGCGGCACAGTAAACATGATAATCAGAGGATAAATGAAATTTCCGAACAGTGCAGACATTAAAAGATACGCTATAGCAGCGGCAAGCAAGAAATTCCACTGAACCGCCTTTCTCGTTTCTATTAATTTATCTGCAGTACCGCTTAGTCTGACGTCAATGTCCTTAAGCATTCCTTGCGACCTTAGAGCGGGCACGATTTTCTGCTCAATCGTTTCCATTGCTTCCTGAATGGTGATTGTTTCGGGCGGGGATACCTCAAGGGTAATGGTGCGATTGCGCTCCAGGTGTCGAATTTGGGTCATTCCTGTTGTCAGCTCAAATTCAGCAAGCGATGAAACCGGCACAATTTTACCCTGAGGTGTGGCTATGAGCTTTTGGTAAAGGTCCTCAGGCGTAGCTACATTTTCTTCCTCAGCCTTTAAGACAAGATCAATTTTTTTCTCCCCTTCCTGTTTGAACTCACCGATTTTTCTGCCGTCCATGAGCACATCAATCGCTACCCCGAGATCTCTTGCACTCATGCCCGCCGCTCTCAGTCGCTCCCGTGAGGGCAAAATCTTAACCTCCGGGAAAACTAGTTCAAGCGAAGGCACAGGCCGAACCTGAGCATTGGGAATCTCTTGACCGGTGATTCCGAACATCGCTCCACCGACCTGAACCAATTGATTTAAGTCGCCTCCGCTGATGTCCACTGCAATAGTACGTCCTCTCCCGAGCCGGGTTTGAAAAACCCCTGCCTGGAGGCTGACCCCAAACATTCCCGGAATATTACTTATCACGCGTTGGAAAAGTGGCACCAGCTCGCCAGCTCTCTGCTCATGAGTGCTCATTGCGCCGCAAAACATAAATTGTTCGGCACCAACGTAGAACATATGCTTTATACCTGGATAACCTTCGTGGTCTTTGAAAAAATAAGGTTGTAGTTGATTAAAAATGGACTCACCGATTTCTTGTCGCTCCTGATAGGAAAGACCCGGTGGGGGTATGAGGACGTTAATAACAAAATTGGGATTGCCCTGCGGAAGATACTCCATTTTGGGCAGAAGCACAAATGCCGCTACAACCGCAGAGGATGTGAGTAACAAAATGGTTGCAATCCTTGTCAGCCAGTTTCGAGTAGCAAGCCTCACAAGATATAAAATAAACTCCTTTAATCCATTGCCAATGGTAACAAGTATGTTCCTTCTTTCCGCGAGTTCGTCACATTTGGCCAAGCGCGCGCCAAACAATTGCTTGGAGAACATCGGAATCACTGAAACCGAGACGATAAGACTCAGAATCACCGCACAACTAACAGCAATGGCTATATCCCTGAAAAGTTGCCCTGCCTCCTCTTTAATAAACACAACCGGAAGAAAGACAGCAACCGTTGTCAATGCAGAGGCCAGCACCGCACCCCAGACCTCAACTGTTCCATCGTAAGCTGCTTTAAAAGCGGACTTCCTCATTTTGCAATGTCTGTCTATGTTCTCCAATACGACAACGGCGCTATCAACAAGCATACCCACAGCAAACGCAATCCCTGCCAGACTCACTACATTGAGATTTCGTCCAAGGGCGTTCATGAAAATAAATGTGCCGATAATGCTGATGGGGATAGCGACTGCGACCACCAGTGTGGCGCTAAAGCTTTGCAAGAAAATCAGCAACACTACAATGGCAAGTGTCCCACCAATCAGGATATTTTGCTGAACCAGCTTGATTGCCCCTCGAATGTACGGTCTCTGGTCATAAATCCACTCGATATGCAATCCTTCTGGTTTAAGTTTTGTCTCATTAAGCCACGTGACTACAGCCTCCACTCTATCAGTAAGCTCAAGGACATTCACCCCCGGCTCCCTTAGAATTCCAATGCCGATTCCTCCAGTATTGTTGTGAATGACAGACGCAAAGAGTTTTTCATAGCCGAAGCGCACTTCAGCAACATCGGCGATGGTGATTCTGCGTTGCCCATCTGACTTTATCACCAGTTGTTCAATTTCTTCAGGAGATTTGAATTCTGCAACTGTGCGAATTCGATAGTCGCGCCTGCCAACGCCTAAATTTCCAGCCGAGACGTTCACATTCTCTTCACGTAAGGCATTTATAATGTCAGCAACTGTTAAATTATAAGCTGCCAGTTTTTCCGGCTTTACGATGATATGCATTTCTCTTTCAGTGCCACCGCCAATAAACAGATCTGCAACCCCTTCCACACGCTCCAGATATTGGCGAATTTCATTTTCAAAAAACGTTTGGTACGTATATATTTCCCGAGGATTATCTTCTTCTGTTTTTAGCATCATCCATATTATGGGAGAAGTGGCAGCACCCGTGGCGCTGATCACCGGCCTGTCTACGTTTTCAGGATAAGAACGGACTTCATTGAGTTTATTGGAGACCCGCAACAGTGCGTCATCCACATCTGTACCGATCTTAAAACGCAAGGTTATTTCGCCCGATCCGCTGGAAGCCGTGCTTTCCATTTCAATGAGACCCGGGATGCCTTTTAAAACCTTTTCCTGTTCTTCAATTACGTCTCGCTCAATTTCATAGGGAGTAGCACCGACCCAAAAAGTCCTTATGGTAATCTCAGGCTCAGTTACATCAGGGCTGAGTTGATAAGGCATTGTGAACAGCCCGATCAGACCAAACAGCACAATCAGAATAACACCCACCAGAACAGGAACGGGATTGTTTATGGAAAATTGAACAAACCGCATAATTTCTCAACTCTCCTTAGAATTTCCTAATGCCGAAGATGAACTTTTGCCAGGCGGTGGTCATTTGCCCTTCTCCATTATTTCAATAGGCTGACCATCTTGTAATCGTTCATTGCCCTTAATAACAACTTTCATGCCTTCTTTCAGTGCGTTTGCTTCTATCCCCGCAAGCAGTCCCTCGTATCCACAAACTCTGACAATGTGCATTTTTGCGATGGCATTTTGAACCGAAAACACAACGGTCTGACCGAATTGTGTCGTAAGTGCGTCACGAGGCACTGTGAGGCACTGTTGCTTTTCGCCCGTGGGGAGACTAATCCTTACTTCCATTCCTTCTATTAACCCTTCATTGTTTGCTACACGCACCTTAACCGGAAACGTCCTTGTGGCGACATTACCTCGGGGCACGATGGTAACCACTTTGCCCGTAATTGCTTTACCAGCCACTTGCACACTTACTTTCATCCCTGGTTTTATAAACGATAATATTCTTTGCGGGACGTCCGCTATTATGTCAACTACATCTATCATAGCAACCGTGGCGACCGCATCGCCAGGCGCAAGCCATTCACCCACCTCAGTTTTCTTTTCTATTACCAGACCATCGAACGGAGAGTTTATGCTCTTCTTTTTCAGTTCTGTTTCAATGCGTTCCATCTCAGCCTTCAGCGAATTTGCCCGCTTCTCAAGAATTTTTACACCGAAGCGGGCGTCATCATAAACCTGTTCAGAACCGGCTCCCTCTTGATACAGTTTTTCCGCCCGCCGGAAGTCTACCTTTGCCTTTTCAAGTTCTATAAGAACTTGCTCGTAGGAAGCTTGCATTGACTTTAGACTTTTTTCGAGCAAACCTGCATCAATTCTAACCAGCTCCTCGCTCTTCTTAACTTTCTGACCTTCTTCCAAATGGACCGCTTCCACCCTGCCACTCACTTCAGCAGCAACTTCTGAAACCTGATTGTAGAAAACCGTTCCGATAAATTCAGCCTCGGGTGCTATCATCCCTATTGACACCTCACCAACAACAACTTTTGCTGGCGGCACACCTTCTTGCGTGGCTTCCTGTGCACTTGAATCGGACAAAAAGCAGAGCAAAACAACAATGGGAATCAGGATCTTTTTCATTTTCTCCCTGTTCGAACCTCCGTTTTGTTAGTGTTCAATTTTAGACATTTCGAATCCCACAATTATAAAATAGTATTTCACCCAATCCTATTTCAAACACAAACCAATGACCTGTTTTGTGCAAATGAACGCCGATCTTATGCAGAAATGCAAAAGCAATTCAAGTAATTTCTCTAAAAGACTAGAAAAGCATAAATTAGAATCCATGATTCACCAGTTCATTGTACAAAACGTAAATCTTGGCCCGCAAGTATTGCACTGCCATTTTTGAGAATCTTTGGTTTAGAATCCTTCTTGTCACTAGTAGTCCGTCTACGTTGTTTTGGTGGGTAGCGTTCGCCGCGGCGAACTGTATCGAGGGCATCTTGCCCTCGATTGCAGAGGCGGGACGCCTCCGCTACCGCCGCCGGGACGGCGGCGCTACGTCGTCACATCAACAATTCACTTTGCAATAGGCTTAACCAACGCATCTTTTCAAACTTGAAGGTGCACTAGCCTTCTCATTACCTCACCGGTGAAGCTCCTAAGGTGGGTCGTTTTGATTATCCGCTGACGGGTGTAGAGGGGTGAGAATCCGGCGGCTCTGTGGAGCAACGCAAACTCTATTTGCCACCTTCCTCCAGTTCTACTTTGAGGGAGAAGAACTTTAGCATATCCTTCAGCGCAATGATGCCGACCAATTGACCGCCATCAACAACCATGAGTCGGCTGGCGCGCGTACGGTTCATCATCGAGAGCACCTTCATGGCATCATCGTCTGCCCGGACTGTGTTTTCACTGGAGCACGAGGTTACTAATTGGCCGACGGTCCGCTGGTTCCATTTGTCACGAGGAATTTCCTTCACCTGCTGAATGCTGATGCAACCAATGAGCCTTCCACCATCCACAACGGGAAACATTTTATGATGGTACTTGTAGATATATTCTTCGACAAGCTGCTGCACGGAGATAGCTGGTGACACTGTCACAGGATTTGTGTTCATGAAACGTCGCACCATCTCTCCTTCCAGGGCATGCCGCATAAGGACTTGTTGATAGGATTGGCTCGCAGCACCCCGAAGGAACATCCCGATCAGGCACAACCACATTCCACCGATAAAATTTCCCGCCAGAATCACTTTGAGAATCCCAAGGAGAATCAGTACCATGCCAAATCCCTCGCCTATCTGCGACGCGATGCGGGTTGCCCATCGGAGGTTATTCTTCCAATACCAGAGAGCTGACCGCAGCATGCGACCCCCGTCGAGTGGAAAGCCTGGAATGAGATTAAAGGCTACCAAAATTACGTTGATAAACGCGAGGTAGGCAACAACTCCAATGATCGAGACCGACCACCCGGCTCCTTTGCCGACGAGGTAGAGGCCATAGAACCCCAGGGCGAGTACGAGACTGGAGATAGGCCCTGCAATGGCCATCATAAATTCAGCCTTGGCGCTTGCAGGTTCCTCGCCCATCTCGGCAACGCCGCCAAAAAGGAACAGGGTAATCCCTTTCATGCGCAATCCATATCTTCTTGCAACGAGAGAATGCGAGAGCTCGTGAAAGATTATAGCGGCGAAAAGACCCAGCGCACCGGCAATGCCCATCCACCAATAAGTCATCGTTGGCAGGTTCTCGTACATTGTAGGGAAAAGGCCTTCGGCCAAGGACCACGTGACCAAGACAACGATGATCAACCAACTCAAGTCAATGCGGACCGAGAAGCCGAACATCTTGAATAACGTGATTCGCTTGACGAACATTCAACTTATCTCCTCAGGAACCTCTGTTAAAAACAGATATGCGAAAATATTCCCCGATTTTGGCAGCAAATATTATCGGTTTTTTATATGGATTGAAACTGTATTCTCTTCCCATTCTCTTAATCGAGTCAAGGCAAATAGCGCAGATAGCTTTCTCCTTTTGCCTAATCCTCACCGCTGGACTACGGAGCTGATTTCCACTTTACTCGGGTGTAAGGATGTTGTACTAAACTGCGATTGAAGATACTTATAATCACAATGCAGAAAGATTCACTATAAGAAGGCGATTGCAAAGAATATGCCACCGGTTTATATGCGTAATCATGGACATAGAGACAATTCCAGATTCTTGTTAAAAGTGAAAATGATAGCAGAAGCCATCTAAAAGATCATGCTAAAAAACTATGCCCGTTTCTGAATCCATTATATAGAGCTCGGAACATTTACAGAACAAGACATCGCAGCTACCGCTGCAGTCGTTGTGGTTGAAGTGTTGAGGGATGTAAGTGCGGGATCCATCTTGAATCCGACTGTAAAAAGTGTCCGCAGGGGTTCGATTGTTTATGGGGACATCTTCAAAAGCATATGATAGTCTCATGTTTTGTGGATACAGGCACCTCAGAATTGTTAAGTTTATTGTTGACGCCCATGGGGGGAAAATTGATATTAAAAGCCAGCTCGGCAAGGGCAGCACCTTTACTGTTAAATTGCCGATCACGTGAAAGGAGCAGAATCTTGTGCCAGCAATGCAGCCCCATGATTGCAGCTCATAGTATGCTGGAATTCACATACCAGTTGCCAATACTCTTATGTATGCAAAAATCGCAGCTACAATAATATTTTTCTCAGGCTTGCTGCTACTGATAAGCTGTATTCTTGTCCTGATTTTTAAGAAAAAGCGGGGCCTGGGAACATATATCCTTCTGGGGTTCGGCCTCCAGTATCTGCTCTCTCTTCCCGCTGGGATTTATCAGACCCTCAGCAAGTTACATGGAACTCCGCTTTGGGTCAATATATTCATTCCTTTTCTTGCGTGGGTCTTCAATATGGGCGGACTCACCGTTCGCCTGGTATTCGAAGCCACAGCAGAACCCCTTGAATGGCTGATCGGAAATCGCACCATGACCGTTATGAGCAATGTGCCGTATTATGCGTTTCTCCTAGCAATTCAGGCCACCGCTATATCGCTACTCATTGCATTCAGGTATAAAGCCCGCAAAACCTTTCGCGATCCTGTTCTGATTTTAATTGTGGTAATTTTTCTGATCAATTCACTGGTCAATGTCAATTGGCCATGGTGGGGAACGTAACTGTATGAAAAAAGCCCTCATTATAGAAGACGACCCGACAATGCTCAGAGGGCTCAAAGACAACTTTGAGTACAAGGGCTATATTGTGAAGACAGCCACTGATGGCGAGCAGGGTTATGAAGCTGCGCTTCTCGAAAAACCGGATCTCATCATCCTCGACATCATGCTGCCCAGAATCAACGGCTATGAGCTCTGCCGCCTTTTCCGCAAGGAAGGCCTGGACATGCCTATCATCATGCTAACCGCCAAGGGACAGGAACCGGACATCATTCTGGGACTTAATCTTGGGGCAGATGACTACGTAACCAAGCCATTCAGCATCAGTGAGCTGCTGGCTCGTGTTAACGCCTTTCTGCGGCGTCGGCGAGAAAAGGAACGTACGGTTTATCGCTTCGCCAACTTTGAATTGGATATGGTATCGCACAAGCTATTAAGAGATGGCACCGAGATACCGCTTACGCCCAAGGAATTTGGGCTCTTGGCGTTTCTTGTAAAATCTGCTGGCCGTGCACTCACCCGCGATGAGATACTGAGATCAGTGTGGGGCTACGATATCCTGGTAACCTCGCGCAGTGTCGACCGCTGCATCACTACCCTGAGGAACAAGATCGAGCCCGACCCACGCCGCCCGACTTTTATAAAGACAATCCGTGACATCGGCTACCGATTTGAAATGCCAGACAACTCCGACAGCGAACTGCAGCATTAAAAATGACATTGCGTCACACCTTGCCGTACGTTTTCAATCCAGATGTCGCCGTGAGTGGTCTCGTGCCGCAAGCTGTCTTCTGAATATCCTGGCAATTCCCTGACCTTACTTTATCTTGACAACAATTTCCGTATTGTGCATTTTAATTCTGGTAATTTCATTTAGCTGTTTCGCAGCATTAAATGTAAGGGCTCAGGG
>CAYVXD010000081.1:0-18249 GCA_964454265.1 uncultured Candidatus Sumerlaeota bacterium
CCAACATTGCAATGAAGTAAAGCAATTCTGCAGCATTTTGACCAGGCAAAAGTATTAGGAAGGGCGCTAAATATAACAGCCCTGCAAAAAACAAACAGAACACAACAAATCAGATTAGGACACCACGGAAATTTAGTAACACAAGAAAATTCAGAAGGGTATAATTCTCCTTTGACTTAAATACCCTTTTGATATAAGGGGTATTAGTAAATGTTTCATGCCGAAATTTCCAGTTGATCCACTTTTCCAGAAGGAGCAGAACTATGTACGATACCACTGACCTGTTGAAAATGGCGATACAGCAGGAAGCATCAGATCTTCACATTGCGGTCGGTAGACCTCCTGTTTTGCGTATTGATGGGAGATTGATCAGCATTGAGGCTCCTCCATTAACTCCAGCGGATAGCCGGCGATTGGTATATGGGATTCTAACGGATATGCAGAAGCAG
This sequence comes from uncultured Candidatus Sumerlaeota bacterium, assembly GCA_964454265.1. Classification (GTDB taxonomy): domain Bacteria; phylum Sumerlaeota; class Sumerlaeia; order MWCT01; family JAUWMI01; genus JAUWMI01. The sequence continues at coordinate 450 of CAYVXD010000081.1, forward strand.
AAATTCGAGGAGCAGAAAGAGCTGGACTTTTCGCTGAGTATCGCAAACGTGAGCCGGTTTCGCGTAAATGCGCACTTTCAGAGAGGAAGTGTAGCTGCCGCATTTCGAACAATTCCTTCAAAGATTCTCTCGTTCGAAGAGCTGCATTTGCCAAAGAATGTACTTGAGCAAATGGGGCGGCGGCCTTCAGGCCTGGTAATTATTACCGGGCCTACTGGCTCCGGGAAGACAACGACTCTCGCCGCCATTATTGATTTGATCAATCGCGAGCGGGAGTGTCATATCATTACAATAGAAGACCCGATTGAGTATCTTCATGCTCACAAAAAGGCACTGGTTGAGCAACGAGAGGTGAATGAGGACACCAGTACGTTCGCTACGGCGCTGAAATACGTCTTGCGTCAGGATCCTGACGTAATCATGGTGGGTGAGATGCGCGATCTGGAAACCATCGGTGCGGCCCTCACTGCTGCGGAAACCGGGCATCTGGTCTTCTCGACGCTTCACACCGTGGATGTGGTGCAAACAATTGACCGCATCATTGACGTCTTCCCGCCGCATCAGCAGGAGCAAGTGCGCATTCAGCTGGCTGGCGTTTGTGAAGGGGTCCTCTGCCAGAAGTTACTCTCATGTATCGCTGGCAAAGGTCGCGAGATTGCTGTGGAAGTCATGCTTGCTACGGATGCGATCCGAAACTTAGTCCGCGAAGGGAAAACCCACCAGATTTATGCCTTGATGGAAGCCGGGGGGAGGTACCATATGCAGACCATGGATCGGGCGCTGGTGAATCTCTATCGCAAGGGCCTCATATCGAAAGATATGGCCCTTATTAATGCAAAAAAGCCCGAAGAGATGCGGCGCCAATTTGGGATGCAATAACCAAGGAGGGCAGTAACTCGTCCGGGTTGCTACGCACTCAGAGATTCTGACATCAGGAGAGAGCACTTATGTTGGTCGAAATGGAATTGCGCGAAATTCAGATCAGTGAGAACCCATCCGGGCATCAAATCATCATCCTTGGTGAAAAGGGGGGCAGGCGCAGATTCCCGATCTACATCGGCTTCTACGAGGCATACGCGATGGACATCGCAGTGCGGGGGATTCGCACGCCTCGTCCCATGACGCACGATCTGATCTACAATATTATTGACGGCCTGCAGCTCAACATGAACCGCGTGCTCGTTGATAAGCTTGAAAATGACACGTTCTTCGGAAAATTGGCGATCGAAAACGGCCAGGGCAAAGAGATATTAATTGACTCGCGACCCAGTGACGCAATTGTCCTTGCCGCTAAACGCCAGCTACCCATTTTCGTGGCTGAAGATGTGCTCAACGAAGTCTGCCGTGAGATGCCTGACGATGAGGAGGAGACATAAGAATCCAGGCCGACGGTCATCACTACGCTCGTTCCAAATTATGCCCCTCACGCAGGGCTCCCACCGGCATATCACGATGTGCTACCTCCGCGTTGATTTCTGGGTTTATCTTTTGTCGCACACCACGACTTCTTTCCCTTGGCATTCTGCGAACCGATTCAACGTAGGGACTATAATCTGTCCCTACCTTCTGAAGGGATGTGAACACGTATGAACAGAGTAACACGAGCGACCATTCTGGCCCTGATCGGCATCAATGTGCTGTTGATCGCTATCGTCCTGGTCTTGCTGGCAAGTCAGCCGCAGCAAGTTGAGACCCAGCCGTCCCAGCCGGGTGCTCTGTTCGCTGCAGCTGCACAGGCAGCCTCCCCCGGCAGAGACCCATCGCGCGAAAGCATCATCGTCGAGGCAGCCCGCAAAGTTAGCCCCGCTGTTGTATCTATTGGTATCCTCGAAAAGGGCTACGTTCGAGAGTTTAATCCATTTTTTGACGACTTCTTTGCGCCATTCGTAATCCATCCCTACACGCGAAAACTCCCGTTCCTTGGCTCTGGAGTCATTATTAACAGCAATGGCTATATTCTCACGAATTATCACGTAGTGGAAGGGGCACATGAGATTCTCGTCACCCTTGTGGATGGACGCGAACTGAAAGGGCGCATCCTCGATGCAGATGGCATCGTGGACATTGCGCTCATTAAAGTCGAAGGCAGCGATTTCCCCTCAGCTAAAATGGGCGACTCTGATCGCCTTATTATCGGCGAATGGGTTATGGCCATCGGCAATCCATTCGGCAACATCCTTGAGGATCCGCACCCAACGGTTACGGTCGGCGTGGTCAGTGCGCTGAGACGATCGTTTAAGCCATCCCCAGGCAGCTCGCACATTTATCAGGACATGATTCAGACCGATGCGGCTATCAACCCGGGCAACAGCGGGGGGCCGCTGGTGAACGTGCTCGGCGAAGTCGTGGGAATCAATACGTTTATCGTGAGCCGCACCGGTGCCTCCCACGGCATTGGCTTTGCGACTCCGATTAATAAAGCGCGGGCCGTAGCCAAAGAGATCATGACGTATGGAAAGATCCGCCCGCTGTGGCTTGATTTTGAATGTATCAATCTTTCGCCTTATTTGGCAAAAACCCTGGAAGCACCATCAACCGAGGGTGCACTCATCCAATCAATGAAGAAAGGCGGTCCGGCTGAAAAGGCTGGTCTCAGGGTTGGCGATATCATCATTCAGGCAAACGAAAAGAAAATTCGCACTCGCGATGACCTTATCGCCTACATTGTCACGATGCATGTGGGAAAAAAGATCGCACTGAAATACCTCCGCAGGGGCAAGACGTATCAAACCACGTATATCCTGCAGGAATTCAAATAGGAATACGCGCTGGAAGAAGAAGGTTCTGGCTCCACAGTAGGGACAGATTATAATCTGTCCCTACTCACTCATGGCAACGTCTATAGCTGCCACAGGTTTCTACTGACCTCCAGCGTGTGCGGAAGAATCTTGATGAAAACCTTTCACAATTCTCGTCTCAAACGCGTCCAGGCTCACCTGGCTGAACGCAGGCTCGATGCGTTCGTGGTCATGGACCGCTACAATACCCGTTACCTTACGGGCTTCACGGGAACATCATCGCTCTTGGTACTCACCCGTAATCATGCATATTTCATCACTGATTCTCGCTATGTTGAGCGAGCTCGGCAGGAACTTCGCGGTCTGCGAATCCTTCGCCAACCGTTGCGCAACCCTGAGCGCTGGCTATCGCGATTTTTTCAGGCACACAACTTGTCGGTAATCGGCTTTGAAGAGACTATTGCCTACAAAGAGTACGTGCGCTTGCGGCGGGTCGTGAAGCCTGCGCGAATGCGCGAGTGTGCGACAATTTTGAAGCAGCTTCGCATTAAAAAGGACGCCACAGAGCTTCGGCATATAAAAACAAGTGCCCTCATTGCAGAGAGGGCATTGCAATGGCTACTTAAGCAAATTTGCCCGGGAATCACAGAGCAGGAGCTCGCGCTCGCTCTGCGGCGTAGGCTGGAGCATCTTGGCTCCGACGGCGAAGCCTTTCCCTCCATTATCGCCAGCGGTACTCATGCGGCTTGGCCTCATGCTGAAACGTCACGCCGCAAGATTCGACGCGGCGATCCGGTCATCATTGATCTCGGTGCAGTAAGCCAGGGATACTGCTCAGACATGACTCGCACGGTCTTCGTTCAGAGCGCAAGCCGCAGTCTGCAGAAGCTGTATCGCATTGTGCGCGAGGCACAGTCACGAGCCATCGACGCAATTCGACCCGGCGTGGCTGCGCGCGAAATTGACGCTATCGCCCGCCGTTTCATCGAGCACCACGGCTACGGCAAATACTTCGGCCACGGCCTCGGCCACGGCGTCGGCCTCAGTGTCCACGAACCACCAACCCTCAATCCCCAAAGTCGTGATGTCCTGGAGCCCGGCATGGTGATCACCGTTGAACCAGGCATCTACATTCCGGGTAAGGGTGGTATCCGTATCGAAGACCTTGTCTTGGTTACTAAGACTGGATATCAACTCCTCACCCATTCGCCCCGCAATCTGACTGTGCTGAAATAGCCCGACCAGCCCGCACGGCTCCTCCATTTTCCCCTTGCAACCCTGTCCTCTTAATTCACCCTGCCCAGGAACTAAATGAGACCGTGCTTATGTGGAAATGAACGTCGGACAACTGGCAGGATTCTACTAATTGGGGCCTCGTGGATTTGAAGCGATGATAAGATAGATATGTATCGCCAACAGCTGTGGGACTTGCCTTTATTAGCCATAGGGTTCCAACACAGCCAGAGCACATGGCTTCGTCGCAGCACAGGGGGCCTAGAAGCGCTGCGTTAGATCATACTTTCGCTTTCGGTAAAACAGCTTGTAGAATTTCTTTGATGTAAACAGAGCCACTGACGCGATGGCCAGCGCTATTGGCAAGATGAGAAGCAAGACGTGCCCTATTGACCAGGCGGTTCTGTAGCGTAAGACCAGGTAGGAGAGAATAAACGCGCCAAATGTCACAATAGTCAGAATGAGATCCACCTGCATTTTTTTAGCCGTTCCGGTATCGACTTCGCCCTTTCGCATCAGCCGAAATGCGCATATCAGCAGCACGAGATTCAATCCTCCTACCAGCATGAAGAGAACTTTCGGAAACTGATAGCGATGCTGAAGTGCGACTTCAGATTCAGTGAATTCTTGCAATAATGCACGGCGTTGTTCTGGCGTGGTTGCACGCTGGAGATCTTCGAAACTTATGGTCTGCTTCTGTGCGAGTGATGAGACTCTCCCTTTGAATGCTATAGCGTTGACGACAAAAACCAGACAGAGAATGAAGATCGCAACCAGAAGAGCGTAAAATGTTTTTGTAATCCCCGCCACTGTCATGTTTCGTTCACCGTCCTTTGTATCTTCGTGAGATTTCGATGCTCCCTATCTCCCCTACTACGGCATCACTCCATATGAATCAACACTTTTATTGGAGAATTACAGGCAACCCGTCCGCCACGGCGGGTCGCCCCTACACTCTGAATTTTTAATACGCCTAAGGCGCATGCACGCCGTGCCGTCGTGGCTTAATATTTCTTTTGTGCTATCCTCTTAGTAGCTTTACGACTTCCCCTTCAAAATCATAGGCGCCTGCGCTGGTGATCCGAACCAAAACCCATTGCCCGGGAGCCAGCTTCTGCGCGGAGTGGCACGCTATGTACCCATCAACTTCTGGTGCTTCTCCCTCGGATCGCCCGAGATACACGTCCGCGCGGGGAATGGACTGCTCAATGAGCACTCGTCTGGTTGTGCCAATGGTCCGCCTGTGGCGGGCGCCAGCAATCTCCGCCTGGAGACGCATCAAAGTCTCGCGGCGCCTCTGCCTGGTGCGCGGCGGCACCTGGCCAGTGTAGCGCGCTGCTTCTGTCTCCTCCTCTGCCGAATATTCGAACACCCCCAGACGATCAAACTGGAGTTTCTGGATACCATCGCAGAGCACGCGAAACTCTTTTCGTCCCTCGCCAGGAAAGCCGACAATGAGCGTAGTACGAATAGTCACGCCGGGAATGCATCGCCGCAGCGTTTCAACTGTGTTAACAATTTGCTCTGGCCCATAAGGGCGCTTCATCCGCTGCAATATGCGGCCATCCAGATGTTGCACAGGCAGATCAACGTACTTGCAAATCTTCCTCTCTTCCGCAATACAGCGGATTAATTTCAGTCGCATATCGAGCGGCGAAAGATAGAGCAGACGAACCCAGAACTGACCCGGCAAAGTGCAAAGGTCCTTCACCAGATCTTCCAACCGGTAATCCGGATAGAGGTCCATACCATACTTGGCAGTATCCTGTGCGACGAGGTTAAGTTCTTCGCATCCGCGACGCAGCAAGGCGCGTGCTTCATCCAGAAGAATCTCCCGTGGCACACTGCGATACGCACCTTTAATCCGCGGGATGGTGCAAAACGAGCATGTGTGGTCGCACCCGTCCGCGATCTTCAAAAATCCGTATGGCAAGTTGTCCAACGCCTTGCGTGCGTACGGCCGCTCGATGGCCATGCTCGGATTGGAGGAACGTAGAATCGGCCGCGCTATGCTGCGCTGGCCTGTCTGCTCAACGAGCGCGACGATCTGCTCAAACATCCCCACCCCAGCCAGGGTATCAATCTCCGGAATCTCCTTGCTCAGATCTTCGGCATAAAGTTGTGACAGGCAGCCAATCACGATGAGTTTCAATTTGCTTGAAGACCTGGTTTTCTCCTTTGCCCAGTCGAGAATTGCCTCGATTGACTCGGATTTCGCCTCCTCGATAAACCCACAGGTATTAATCAGCACGACGTCCATTGTCAGGCCCTTCTCAGCCCGAAAAACCTGGTGGCCTCGTACCTCTAAAAGACCTGCCAGATACTCGTTATCCACCGTATTCTTGTCGCACCCAAGTGTCACCATGCCGATCTTCATTCGTCAATTGCTCCAAACCTTAGGCCGTGGCTTCCTCGTCATCCAGAAAAGAATCTTATCAACCCACAGACTCGGGTTGTCCAATGAAAAAACCTTATCCTCTTGACAGGCTTAAATATTCAATTACTGTACATAGCAGACAATTATACAAAATCCAGTTGATGCCGAAAAAACAGACGCTGCGGCCAACGTGGCATAGCGTCCTTTGGTGCAAGAAGTCCCATGCTAACTCGTCACATACGCTATCTAATACCCATCATTGCGCTCGCCTGGATGTGTTACGTCCTTTACTTATACTTGAGCACGGACGCTTATCAGCTCCGCCTGGGGTATTATTTCGCGGGTTTCTTTTCACAGTTCGGACACTACATTGGATGGAACATCGGCTACCTGCGCGATTTTGCCTTCCTCGTACTCACACTGCTGCTGGCCGCATCACTTGGGTCAACAATTCTCTCCTGGATCGGGATGACAGAGCTCAAAGGACTTGAGCGTGCGTGTTTCTCCGTGACCGTGGGCCTGTTTGTGTTGGGCATGGTTACGTTTGCCATCGGTATAGTCGGCGGCCTGTATCGCGTCGTATTTTACCTGCTCTATGCGGCTGGCATTGTCTCTTATCTCCCGCGATGGATTCGACACCTGAGCACCCGCATTGGCCTCAACGTCCGTGCCCGTGACCGCGCAGTGTGGCTGATTCTCTTCCTTTTCGTTGTCCTGTTTATCGTAGGCTTTCTCTACAGCCTGACCCCACCGACACAGAGCGATGGCCTGCGCTACCACCTGGCGGCGCCCCAGGAGTACATGAAGATGCATCGCATCCATTACCTGGAGCTAAACGCTTTCAGCAACTTTCCTTTTCTGATCGAGATGCTTTCTATGCTGGGGATGATCCTTTCCAGCGACATTTTGGCGAAGCTCTTTCACTTCTCCATGCTCTGTTTGACAGCACTGCTTCTCGGTTGCTTCTGGAAACGCTTTCTCGAAGGTTCGAATAGCACGGCTAATGCCTCAGGAACCAGGTCTGAGGGCCTTAATTTCCGCGCACTGCTCGTCCCAGCAATTTTTGTCACTACGCCTGTGGCGTTCATCGTGTCGTGCTGGTCATTCGTTGATCTGGGTGTCACGCTCTATTTTGTTTCGATGATCTACAGCCTTTGCCTGTGGGCACGCTTTCGCTCCACTCCATGTTTAGTGCTGTGTGGCATTATAGGAGGAGCTGCTCTGGGAACAAAATATACGATGCTCATCTTTGTCGCGCTTGCTGCTGCCCTGATTGCTTTCACCCCTCGCCGGAGCGTACCGCCGAAGCGCGTAGGCTGGAAGGATGCGCTTGTGGCATTGGTGATTGCTCTTGTTCTGGGCTCCCCTTGGTACGTTAAAAATGTAGTGTACACTGGAAATCCGGTTTATCCAGTGGCCTATAATCTTTTTGACGGAAAGGACTGGAGCGAAGCCAACGCACAGTTCTACGCTGAGAAGAGAGCAGAGAAAGGCTTGGGCACATCCCTTTCGCATCTGCTGGCAAGCCCATGGGATACGGCGTTCTACTGGGACAAATTCGAAGAGTTCAATCCCGGGATTCTATATCTTCTCTTTGTCCCTTTGCTTGTGCTGCTCCCACTGGTCTGCATGCGCACTCCACAGCCAACGCGCATTATCCTGCTGTATCTGCTCATCTTCGCGTCCGTGTTTTACGCAGTCTGGTTCTTCACCTACCAGAGCAACAGATTTCTGTTGCCATTTTTTGCTTTACTCTCGCCTCTCATTGTTTTTATGATCCAAGAAATACGTACGGGCAGGGCACTGCTGGCGCGTATTGTGCTCTCGGTAGTGCTCATTGTATTGAGCTATAATACCCTGTGGATAGTGCGATGGATCACGACGGAAGCATCACCCCATCCGTTGCCTGTTGTTCTCGGTTTTGAGTCGCGAGATGACTACCTGACCAAGGCGCTGCTCCACTACCGCTGTTTCCAATATCTCAATGCAGTTGTAGAGCCGGATGAAACCGTGTTATTCGTCGGCGAGCATAGGGGCTACTATTGCAATGTGCGGTATCTGAGCAGTGACTGGTTCGACACACCGTATATCCTGAAACTCATCCGCGAGACATGCGACAACCATGAGCTAATTGAATGGATGCGCGCCCAAAAAGTTTACTACGTGTTTTTCAACCTTGCTGAGCTGCGTCTGTACGAGGAGCGCTACTTCAGGCCGAGGTTTCAACCAGAAGAATATCAGCGCTTCCGCGATTTTGTTACATCGAAGGAACTTCGCCGAACTTTCTCCCCGTTCGGCGGCATGTACGTCGCCCGACTTCGTAGTGTGGAAGAAAACTCATGATCTTCCAGTCCCGGATATAGACAGCAGGAATACGCATAATCACAATATGAAAGAGCTAAGCCAGGCGACCAAATACTCTAGGTAAAAAGGTTCTTGGGATTCCATAGTTGTAGGAGCGTTTAATTAAACCCCCCTACATGCTAGCAGCTAGCCTACTGCAGATTCCGAAGAACCGATAAAAAGACTTAACGGCCACCAACCCGAAAGATATGTGGCCAAACACACGGTCAATGTATACCACGTAAACATTGCATACCAGGTACGATTTCACCAAGGAGCAGACACGATGGCTTGCCCGATTCAGACTGCGTTAATCAGCGTCTCAGACAAAACCGGAATCACCGATTTTGCGCGCGAGCTGACTACTCACAACATTACGATCTTCTCAACAGGCGGAACCCTTAAGACATTACAAGATGCGGGCATTTCAGCTCAACCGCTCTCTGAGCTGACGCATTTCCCCGAACTCCTGGGTGGTCGTGTTAAGACCCTCCACCCCGGCGTCTTTGCAGGCATTCTGGCACGTCGCAGTAACGCCAGCGATATGGAAGCGCTAACTCAGCATGATCTGCGCCTTATTGATCTTGTGGTGGTCAACTTGTACCGGTTCGAAGAGATTACAAAACAGCCGGAAGCAACTCTTGAACAAATCATCGAGCAGATAGACATTGGAGGGCCGTCGTTGATACGTGCCGCAGCTAAGAATTTCTCTGACGTCACCGTGGTCATTGACCCGGATGACTATGACCGCGTGGCGCAGGAGATTCGCGCCACAGGCGGGAGCATATCGCTCGACATGCGGCGCTCCCTTGCAGCCAAGGTGTTTCACCGTACCAGCCAGTACGACCAGTGCATTGCAGACTTCTTCCAGCGCCTCACTGGCGAGGCACAACCACCTCCGACTGAAATGTTTGCACCTCAACTCACACTTCAATACCAGAAGGCTCTGGACCTTCGATATGGGGAAAATCCTCATCAGCAGGCTGCACTCTATCGTGAACAGGCCGTCGGAGAGACGTCGGTAGTGACCGCTAAACAGCTGCACGGGAAAGCGTTATCATACAATAATATTACGGATCTGGAGACCGCACTGGAAATGGCGAGGGAGTTCGATGAGCCAACTGCAGTTATCCTTAAGCACGCCAATCCCTGCGGGGTAGCCTCAGCCGAGACGCTGGTTGACGCTTACCAACTGGCACGCGAGTGCGATCCGGTGTCGGCATTCGGCGGAATTATTAGCCTAAATCAGACAGTGGACGAAGCTACTGCCGCTGAGATCGCCTCCACTTTTATCGAGGCAATTATTGCGCCAGGCTACGACGAAAGCGCGCTCGCACTGTTGACAAAAAAAAAGAACATTCGCCTGCTCGCCACCGGCCAGTTTAGCCAGAGATATCCGGCCATGACGGCTTGCAGTATCGTGGGCGGCATGCTGATGCAAACACGCGATCTTGCTATGGTATCCCCGGAAGATCTCAAGATTATGACTGATGCCCAGCCTACGCCGGACGACATTCAGGGGATGCTGTTTGCCTGGAAGGTGGCCAAATGGGTTAAATCAAACGCCGTCGTATATACGACCAAGAACTACACGGTTGGCATTGGCGCAGGGCAAATGAGCCGTATTGATTCCGCTAACCTAGGCATGAAAAAGGCCCTGAAGTCACTTCAAGGAACCTACATGGCCTCTGATGCGTTTTTTCCGTTCAGCGACTCGATTGATGCAGCGGCCCGTGCTGGTATTCGCGCGATCATTCAACCCGGCGGCTCGATCCGTGACCAGGAAGTGATTGATGCTGCAAACCAGCACGGCTTGATTATGGCCTTTACCAACGTACGTCACTTCCGGCACTAGCTGGTAGAGCCTGTCCATTTCAGGCGGCGCGCTTTGCCGCTGAAAAGAGGAATAAACCGATGAAAACTGCAAAAATTGGCATTGTTATGGGAAGTCGTTCGGACTTGAACATCATGAAGAAAGGCCTGGAGATTTTGGATGCCATGGAGGTGCCGTACGAACTGATCATCGCCTCTGTACATCGAACACCGGAGCGCCTTCAGACGTGGGTACGCGATGCAGAGAAACGCGGGATCGAAGTGATCGTTGCCGGGGCTGGTGGCGCAGCGCACTTGCCGGGCGTCATAGCTTCCCAGACGCTCCTTCCTGTTATTGCCGCGCCTCTCGACACAACGCACCTGCGGGGTGTGGACGCGCTATACTCAATTGTTCAGATGCCAACAGGTATTCCTGTAGCAAGCGTTGGGATTAACAACACAGAGAACGCAGTCTTGCTGGCCGTGCATATCCTGGCAACGAAATATCCTGAGCTCCGCACGAAATTGCGGCAGTATCGCCGCGATATGGCCCAGAAGATCACAGAGCAGAACGAGAAGCTCCAGGAAGATATGCCTGCGGCGCGGCTGCAAACGGCCAAAGGCAAAACTCGACCGAAAGAGCCGAAGGAACGCCGCATGTCGCGCATCGAGGAGGATTTCGAACGCTACTCCCAGACCTTGCTGAGCGAAATGGCAGCACGCGCCGAACAAGACGAAACGGCACGCACGCAAAAACGCGATACTATGCCCGCCAGCGTCCCGATTGAAGAGAAGGAAGAGCCCGCCCCTGCATCGAAAAAACGCCCGAAGCCCCAGATACTCAAGGTTGATCCTGAACGGCCTGATCCTCTGGCTATTGAAGAAGCGATGACCGTGCTTCTCAATGGCGGCATTGTGGCCTTTCCTACTGATACGGTTTACGGGATCGGCACGGACGCAACCAATCCCTCGGCGGTGAAAAAGCTCTACGAGATCAAACAGCGCAGTCCCGATAAAGCCATTCCCGTACTCATTCACAACCTGAAAATCCTCGGGGCAATGGTTAAAACTATCCCACCGGCTATCCAGCCGATACTCGAAGCCTTCTGGCCTGGGTCAATCACAATTGTCTTCCAAAAACACTTACACACCCTGAGTGCAGTATCGTCTGGAGAAACCCTTGGGGTGCGCATCCCGAATAGTATGATTTCGTTGGGTCTCATCAGCATGGTCTGTCGCCCGGTAGCAACAACCAGCGCCAATATCTCCGGCCAGGTGCCGGCCACCACGGCCCAACAGGTGCAGAACTACTTTGGCGACCGGATTGATTTGATTCTCGACGGCGGGCCAACTCCTGGCGTCGCGGTCTCAACGGTGTTGAGCGCAGCCACCGAGCCATTCGAAATTCTGCGCGAAGGGGACATAACCCGAGGAAATCTTCGCGCCCTGCTTGGCGATAAGCTCAGATCGTGACAACACGCCATTACTGAGTCAGAGCTGGGATCACGCATTCTCAATGTAGGGGCGTATTGCAATACGCCCCCTACAATTCTGAACTTTAGAACTTTTTCCAAGTAGCCCAGGTGCGGTGAGGCTTTAAGAGCTCCATCAAGGGCGTTAAGATACGCGAATTATCCACGATGCCTTTGTTTGAGGCCGCCTTAAGGCGGTCTCTTCTCTGCACCCACCTTCAGGTGGGGTGAAAGCGAAAGTTGGCTAAATAAGAACCACCAGGGTTCACCCTGAAGGGCGCTTTAGCGTCGCTTATCCACCCGCGGCTTTAGCCATTGCAATCTGAGCCACTGCGAGAAGCTCCGCCTAGGCGGACTTGTCGAGTATTCTTCTTTTACCCCCCAGCTAAAGCAGGGGGCAAAAAAGAGTCCGCCGAGGCGGACTAAAACCTAAAGCCCAGCTGCTCCTCAGAGCAATGTGGCGAAGGCCTCATAGCTAAAAATCGACGGCTCTGGCAATTTCGTTCAGCTTGCATTCAGGGCTTAAAGTGAACGAAATTCACCGCGCCAAAGGCGGGTAAATCGCCTCGATGACATTGCCCAAGCCTGATAAGAGCTTCTTAGGGGCTGAAGCATTCAAAAAAGTTCTAAAGTTCAGTACAATTAATATTATCTATGAACCAAATGAAACGTAACTCATGGCCATCCGATCTTCTGCACCAACAGGCATAATGCGACAAGTCACCATTCTTATTGCATCAGTATTGTACAGCGGATATTGCCCTGTAGCGTCAGGAACCGTTGCTTCTGGGCTGGCACTGGGCGTCTATCTTCTGATCTGGCCATTGAACTCGTTGACCGGGGGTAATGTATACTTTTACCTCGCTCTCGTCACGGCCCTGACAAGTATTGGTATTTTGACCGCAAGCTACGCAGAAGTCCATTTCAATGAAAAGGATAGCCACAAGATCGTCATAGACGAGTTTGCCGGCTTTTTCTACGCCATGCTGCTCCTGCCGCCAACTACTCTCAATCTGCTTGGCGGCTTTCTGCTCTTTCGGCTCCTTGACATCGTGAAGCCCTTTCCCATCGGCCGGTCACAGCGTCTGCCCGGCGGCATCGGCGTAATGTGCGACGACATCCTGGCCGGCCTGTTCACCTGCGGCATTATGCATCTGCTCTCCGTGCTCGTACGATGATTGTAGGAGCGTATTGTGCAGTACGCCCCTACTTTATGATCCACTTAAAAAGGAGGCTACCGTGCCATCACACGCAATTAAGCGCATTGCCTTGCTGACAGGGGGAGGCGACTGCCCGGGCCTGAACGCCGTGATTCGCAGCGTGACAAAAACAGCGATGAACGACCACAACATTGAGGTCTTCGGGATCGAAGACGGCTTCCTCGGCCTGATTACGAATCGCCTCCGCCTGTTACGCAACTCCGACGTGTCGGGCATTCTCAACGTTGGAGGAACGATCCTCGGCACCTCGAACCGCGACGATCCGTTCCGCTTCGTCCAAACCGAAAGTGGCCAGAAGGTGATTCGCGACGTCTCGGACACTGCTGTCCGTCATTACCACGATCATAAGCTGGACGCACTCATCTGCATTGGCGGTGATGGAACCCTGGCGATTGCTAACAAATTCTCACAAAAGGGGCTGAACATCATCGGTATTCCGAAAACTATTGATAATGATCTCTGCGAAACTGACTGCACCTTCGGATTCAATACAGCCGTGTCCGTGGCCATGGATGCTATTGACCGATTGCATACCACGGCATCGTCGCACCACCGGGTGATGGCTATTGAGGTGATGGGTCGCTACGCCGGCTGGCTAGCTCTTGAAAGCGGTGTAGCGGGAGGCGGTGACATCATCCTTCTTCCTGAAATTCCCTACGAGCTTGACAGCGTGTGCCGGACCGTGCGGCAACGAAGCGAGTACGGGAAACGCTTCAGCATTGTTGTCGTGGCTGAAGGGGCAAAGCCCAAAGGCGGCGAGATGGTTTTTCAAAAAGAAAGTGAGAAGCCCGAGGAGAGCCGTCTCGGCGGCGTTGGTAACGTTGTGGGAAGGCAAATTGAGGAGTGCACGGAGATTGAAACACGAGTTACGGTGCTCGGACACCTTCAGCGCGGCGGCTCTCCTACTGCGTTTGACCGTCTGCTTGCGACCCGGTTCGGCCATCGCGCAGTGGAAATCCTCATGCAGCGCAAGTTCGGCCATATGGTCGCCCTGAAAGGCACAGAAATTTTCCCTGTACCCATTGAAAAGGCCATCCAGCAGCTCAAGCTTGTTCCGCTGGATCATCCACTTATTAAAGCCGCTCGTTCGGTTGGCACCTCTTTTGGCGACTAGCATAAGGAACGAACACAGGGTAAATCTGAATGCCATTCATCATTAATGAATGGCTTTTTGTCAGATGGGTTGCCAAAATAATTGTTGGAGCATAGTGAGACTCTAGTATTTTCAGGCTTACATAACAAATTCTGGTCTTTGATGAATCTCTTATGTTCAATCCTGTGCATAAAAAGTGCATAAAAAGCAGCTTTCCCTGGTTGTTATTTTCCTCTCCCCTTGTTTTCCTCTCCTCTTGTTTTCCTGGTTCTTATTTTCCTCCCCCCTTGGTTTCCTGGTTGTTATTTTCCTCCCCTTGTTTTCCTCTCCTCTTGTTTTCCTGGTTCTTATTTTCCTCTCCCCTTGTGGGAGAGGATAAAGGTGAGGGAGATTTGTCTTTATTTTTACCATCTGAAATGCTAACGCATGTGAAAGAGAGCCCATAAATGAATAAAGGACTTAGCTAATGGAAACATACAAAGAAACATTCATAGATGTTCTGTTTAGCTGTGGGTCGTTTCGCACGGGACAGTTTAAGCTTAAAAGTGGCCGAATGTCTCCATATTTTGTAAACACAGGTGTGTTTAACTCAGGTACGCTGCTGCAAACGCTCGGTGAGGCTTATGCAGCTTCAATCCTGGATCACGTCACTGAAACGAGTTTCGACGTCGTGTTCGGCCCTTCATACAAAGGTATCCCAATTGCTCTCGCAACAACAATCGCATTACATGCGCATCATGGCGTGACCAAAGGATGGGTTTTCGATCGCAAGGAAAGAAAAACCTACGGCGAGTTTACATCCGGTGAGACGGATGCAGATGCCGCCAGATCGTGCCTTGTTGGTGCAACAATCAAGCCCGGCATGCGCGTCGCTATCGTTGACGACGTGTTTACAACCGGTGATACGAAATTAGATGTCGTGACACTGCTGCGTACTGCAGAATCTGATATTTCAATCCCGGCACTCTTTATCGCTGTTGACCGAATGGAAAAGGATGACAAAGGGAACTCAGCAATTGATACGTTCGTGCAAAAGACCGGAATACCGGTTTATTCCATTGTGAATATATATGAAATTGTACAACATCTTTCTCAGAACGGTCGGATCAATTCGGAAACGCAAAAGAGCATAGAGTCCTATCTACAGAAATACGGCTCCCCTCGCTCGAGCTAGAACCCAAGAGGGCTGCTCGATCGCATCTCAACAAGCTCACGAAAAGGTGAAACAGCAACCATTGGCGATTTCATCCGCCGAAGCTTGGCGAAGGCGAATGAAATCGCCCGTAAAGAAAGGTTTAGGAGGGGAGCGCGAGGGGTGATCCGCCGCGGCGGACCCCTCGCAATAGATAAATATTTTTATAATGCAAAATCTGAGTTAATCTATCCCAGGGGGCGTTTTGCAGGAATACCAGTACGCCGTGGATATTTCGCAGGAGTGGCTTCGTGCTTCGTGATGAAAAGCAACGTCCGTTGATGTTCCAGGTAAGGAAGACGGATACTCTGCGTATTCTCCAGAGCGCCACCCAGGGTTTTCAACACGCTTTTGACCGAGTCAATCTTCCGAGCACAGGAACCCCCTTTGTAAACAATCAAGGTCCCTCCCATCGCAAGAAGTGGAAGACAGAGCTCCGCAAGCACGGCAAAAGGCGCCAGCGCACGCGTCGTAACGTAGCGGAACTGTTCCCGATACTCAGGATTGCGGCCACACGCTTCTGCCCGCTCCGGGACAATCTCCACATTCTGTAGCTTCAGGAGACCAACGAGGCGGCGCAAAAATTCGCACTTCTTCTGATTCGATTCAATAAGCACGATCCTGTTGCGGGGATAGAGGAGCGCCAACGGCACACCAGGAAAGCCTGCACCGCTGCCGACATCAACGAGGCTGAAACTCTTGGTCTGATCAAGCCGAATAAACCGCAGCGGGCTTAACGAATCAACGAAATGCTTGATCGCAATCTCGTCATCGCGGACGATGCGCGTCAAATTGTACTTTCTGTTCTCCTGCTTCAGGAACTGGAGATATAGGTAGAATTTCTTCGCCAGCGACGCATTGTACGGCAGCCCAAGACCCTGAAACTGCTCCCGCATAAACACCGCAAACTCATCTGCCGTTTTAAATCTCACAGAAGCCCGCCTGAAACTTAAAAGGATTTACGCTGATCAAATTCGTAGGGACAGATTATAATCTGTCCCTACATTACAGCCCGACGCAAAACATCATCACCGCGTCTTTTTGTCCGCGATTATAAGCGTTGGCTGAATTGAACTGTGGGAAATTCCTTACCACGAAGAGCACGAAGGTCACGAAGGATTTTAGAAAATAAATTTTCAAGAATAGGGACATGTGTATTCTTAGGCCGTTGCCAGCTTAGTTCAGAGAACTGATATAAATCTTTCCTTATTTTGTTCTTCGTGTCCTTCGTGAACTTCGTGGTTTAAGTGAGAAACTCAAGGGCAGTAACCTAATTTCCGCTTATTTCACAGAGGTTCCTGTCCCCTTATTTCACAATTTCTTTCCTTTATGTTTTTTAACCTCCTTGGCAACTGCGATCAGACTGTCGGCATTTCGCTCAAATCCGGGCAATTTCTCTACTTCTTCTGCCCTGGGAATCATATAGGCTTTTCGTCCCGCCTCGAGAAAAATCCGTCGGGCCTCTGCCAACTTCACCCAACTGTATCCTTGTTTATGCAAATAACGCTTCATGAAAAGCCCTAACAGACTGAGAATCACCCAATATATAATGCCGATCAAAAGTATAAAAATGATGACCGGCCCTAAGTAGCACAAAACAAAAAAAATCAAAGTCCAACGATAAAATTTGCGCTGCCACCAACTCTCCTCTCTTATATAGGATTCCCCACGCGCTATATCCTTGAGATCTTCTCTTGCCGATTCAGCGAAGTGCCGTTTTACCTGAAGTTGAATTGGACCGGTAACGAGATTAAATCCAGCGCCTATTCGACCAACTCCAAATAGCTCCTGTACCCGTTCGTTTTTTGAAATGTACGGGATCTCAGCGTGTTCCAGCGTGGATTTAGCAAGAAAAACTAACGCTGCATTTCCGGACTCAAAAACACACACCATTTTTTCCATAATAGCCTCTGATTTCATCCAACGATGAGATCATCGGCGCGATACCTTTGGGTGTATTGAAGTGTGAGAATTTCGCCGCGCCTGGCGCCTGGGTCAGATGACGACCGCCTGCTGGCTTCTGCTATAGCCAGTGGTCAGGATCGGTTCTTTCCTTCAGGTTTACCTCCAAGGGGCAATTTCATTTCGGCACCAAAGGCATGCCTCAGTATTTTTTTAACGGCCTCCTTATCACTAGCAGTAACTGAGACGATCTTGGCTCCGGTAATCATAATCCCCATAACGATCCACACGAGAACGAACGTCCCTCCACCCAGCAAAGCGATGGCTAAAGGGCGCGCAAGAGGATAATGCTTGCCTTCAACAACGAGATCCAATTCTTCCCCACCGAGAGTCCTTTCCCATTTATCGATCGCCGA
This sequence comes from uncultured Candidatus Sumerlaeota bacterium, assembly GCA_964454265.1. Lineage (GTDB taxonomy): Bacteria > Sumerlaeota > Sumerlaeia > MWCT01 > JAUWMI01 > JAUWMI01. The sequence goes on from CAYVXD010000081.1 coordinate 18,248, forward strand.
AT
>CAYVXD010000082.1:0-18129 GCA_964454265.1 uncultured Candidatus Sumerlaeota bacterium
AATTGCAAAAGGCAGTGTTACTTAGCACTCTTTGTTAGGCAAAACTACAGCTACCAGGCATGGTGCCGCTTTGGATGAAGCAGCTTCGGGTTCTTTGTCCCTTTGCGTGAACCGTTTTTATGATTGCTTAATCCGCGGATGGTTAAGTGAGGCAGCGTTCGAGTAGCGTTTCTGGAAGCGGGGGATAAGCGAACCGCTCTTACCCGGCTTGTTGTTGAGCAATCTGTGCCAGATCAAAATGAATTGCCAAATAAAATTGCAAGCTACAGCGCCTTATTGAACACTTCTGTTGTTTTTGAAAGTGTGTTGGTGACAGACCGGATTGAGCGGTACCGGCCTCTCCACTCTCTGGGACATGATCCGGCCGCATATCTAAGGCACCGTTTCCGTCTGAACAGGTTGTCAGCGCTATTCTTCATTTGACATTCCGAGTTGCACCCGTAACTGTAATTCTCAAATGGGTGAAATTTAAAGCCCGGCCAGCATTTATGAGTACTAGGCTCATTTATGAGAAAGGAGAGCACGATGCTTTGCAGTAGATGGATTCTGGGAGTGCTGTGGTTTCATATTGTGTTTTCATCCCTGGCAGGCCAAGAGGTGTCGCCTGTTATAGGTACGCCCCCTGCGCCTTATTTCCCGACGCAACCCGTGACAGGGGTAACAACACTAAAGCAAGGCGATCCCTGGTTGCAACGGCTGGCAATTGATTATCGTGTGCCACCGTATGCGCGCTATTTGGCAGGGCTGAAGATTTGTTTGGATCCGGGTCATGGCGGCTACGGCAAGCGGCCTAATTATAAGAGTGGCCCAACGGGTCTGCGTGAGGCTGAAGTAAATTTGCGCGTAGCGAACCAGCTCAAGGAGTGGCTCCTCGGGGTCGGGGTTACGGTTTTTATGACACGCAATGGGGATTACGATCTTGCGGCTGACCTTGGCACGGCGTTGCAGCTGCGAGCCGAGGTGGCAAATAAGAACGACTGCGACCTGTTTATTTCACTGCATCATAACGCTTCGCCGCGGCCTGAGGCCAATTTTCCTTCGGCCTGGTATCACGCGACACCGGATCATCTTTATTCGAACGTTGATCTGGGACGATATATCGTTCAGGAGCTGGAGGAGATTCAGCGTCACGTGGAGATTCAGCACATGGGGTTGTATTCAGACTATCTGATGTTTCCCCGTGCAGGCTTTGGTGTGCTGCGGCATCTCAGGGTACCTGGCATTATCATCGAGGCCTCGTTTCATTCGAACGCTGAGGAGGAAGCACGCCTGAAGGACGCCAAGTATAACAAGCGCGAGGCATGGGCCTATTTCCTGGGGATTGCGAAGTACGTGGCCGCAGGGTTGCCGAGCTACGAATTGGCGGAGCCAACGGATGGGAAGCTGACACCCAGGGGAACCCTGAAGTTGCGTTTGCACGACGGCATGCACGTGGGGTGGGGATCAAAAGGCTCGCCGCGCATCTTTAGCGATTCGATCGCTGTTTTCCTGAACGGAACGCGGGTGCCAGTAAGCTATGATTCCAAAGCCGGAGTTGTATCATTTACTCCTGCCACTGCACTCAGGCCAGGAGCCTACACCGTGGTTGCCCGTTTTTTCAATGCGAACAAGAACTCGAGTCTTGTAAAGCCGATTATTGTGACCGTAGAAGAGACCGGTGGGATGTAGGACGGGCGCAATGCATATTCAAACCGGGAATTGTTAGGTAGGGGGCGTTCAATTGAACGCCCTTACTGAGACAAGTAGCGATTTTCCTTTTCGCGCGCTGGAAGGTCCCTGGGATGGAGCAGAAAACGATATTGTATTTCTGTGCAGGTGATTGGGACTGGTCCGGTCCGTTTGCGGCAAACCGGTATCACGTTTATTTGCTTGCGCGCAAGAATCGTGTTTTGTTCGTGAACCAACCCATCTCGCTGCTGACTCCGATTCTCCAACGCAGCAAATGGCGCAGGTATCGGACGTACGGTCGGATCAAAGATGTGATGGCTGGTTTGAAACCTCCGCCTCCTGAGAGATTGCGTATGACGGTGTTCACGCCGATTGTGCCACTGCCGTTCAATCCTCGATTGCCACTGCCGCTCGGGTTCAAGCGGCTGATCAACCGCTGGAACAATCGGCTCATTGCCCGACAAGCCGTGCGTGCTTTGCAGCGCTGCTACGGTGGCGACATGACAGCTGATCTGGTGTGGGTAGGCTCGTATTTCTACGGATCGCTTGTAGACCAGATTCCTCATCGCTTTTCCTGCGCGCTCGTCTACGACGAGCTGCCGCAGAGTCCAATCTTTACGAATGCACAGCAGCGATTGGTGGCAGACCTTGAAGCCGAGCTATTGCAACGTGTTGATCTGGTGCTGACCACTTCGATGCCTCTTTACGAAACGAAGCGGCAGCGGAACCCACGCACCGTGTGTCTGGAAAACGGCGTGCCGGAGCATTTCTTGCCTGAGAAGCGCAGCCAGCTGGATGCGATGAATGTCCCGGTAATTCCCCGGTATCGTGAAATATTAGAGAGAATCAGACAACTGCCAGGCAAGAAGATTGGCTACGTTGGGTCTATGAATCTTCGCCTGGATGGGCGCTTGTTGGTGAAGCTGGCGGAAGCAATGATGGACACACAATTCATATTCATCGGAAATCTTGACCGAGATTTTGACCGGTCAGCGCTGCAAAGCCTGAGTGCATTGCGCAACGTCCATTTTTACCCTCGTGTTCAGCATTCCATGATTCCCTATTTTTTTGAGATGTTCGATTGTCTGATTCTGCCTTTTGCGTTGAACGAGTTTACCCGCAACATCTACCCGGAAAAGCTCAATGAGTATCTCTCGTCGGGGAAGCCAATTGTGTCAACCGGGTTGGAGGAGGTCGAGCGGGTGACTCGGGATCATGACGGCACTGTGTACGTGGCGACAGACGGTGAGGAATTTGTGGATTTGTGCCTTCAGGCGCTTGGTGAAGACGATCCTACCCTGGTGTCTGCCCGCCAGAACCTTGCTCGAGCAAACACCTACGAACGCCGCGCTGCGATTCTGGAGCAAGCACTGGATCAGTTATTTGCTGTATGAGATTGCCGGTCAGCGGTGGTGTTTAGCTGTTCGACGAGGTTAATTGTAGGGGCAGGCCTTGTGCCTGCCCTGCGTTGCTCCTTATTAAGATTCCGGAATATCTAAGTCCCGGAGATGTTCAAAACATTCATTTTGTTACGGGCTCTTAGTAACACAGGTGTGATTTAACGCGGAGGCAGTTCATGAACTGCCTCTACTATGAATTTCGATGGCGTTTCGCTTGTGTGGGGAGTTTGCATGGTTTGCACAATGGCGTTCGAGGCAGGCTCGATGACGTTAAGGAATGGTTTAGGATAGAGGCCAATCCAGAAGGCCAGGAGCACGAGCGGGATGAGGGCCCAGAGCTCGTGAGGGCGCAGATCAGCGAGCTTCTGATTTTTCGGATTGTCATTCGGTCCAAAGAAAATCTTCTGGTACATAGTGAGCAGATAGACTGCAGCAAGGATGACGCCTGAGGCAGCGAACACGGCGTACAGAATATTGTGTTTAAACACGCCGAGAATAATCAGGAATTCGCCGATGAACCCATTGAGTCCGGGCAGGCCGACCGAAGAAAGCATAATGATCATGGTTAGCTCCGCGTATTTATGGAGGTTTTGAGCCAGCCCCCCGAAATCTGACATCAGGCGCGTATGACGACGCTCGTAGATTATGCCCACACAGAGAAAAAGCCCGCCAGTACTTATGCCGTGATTGATCATCTGAATAATGCCACCTGAGACTGCCTGTAAATTGAAAGCAAAGATTCCTAGAATGATAAACCCCATGTGGCTGACAGAGGAATATGCAACCAGGCGTTTAGCATCCTTCTGGGCCAATGCCGTAAGTGCTCCATAGATAATCGCCACAATGGCAAGCCATGAGATTGCAGGAGCAAGTTGACGTGCGGCTAGAGGAAAGAGCGGTATGCAGAAGCGCAGGATGCCGTAAACGCCGGTTTTCAGCAAGACGCCAGCGAGGATTATTGAGCCGGCGGTTGGTGCTTCCGTATGTGCATCTGGTAGCCATGTGTGGAGTGGGAATAGTGGCACCTTGATTGCGAATGCAAAAAAGAGCGCGAGAAACAGCCAGAATTGTTCACGCGCACCAAGCCCGAGCTCGTAGAGCTTCACGAGATCAAACGTACCATGCCCGAACGCGGCGACCGACTTGAAGTAGAGCATCAGAATGCCGACCAGCATCAATACAGAGCCGGTCATAGTGTAAAGAATGAATTTCATGGTGGCGTAGATGCGATCTGCCGAGCCCCAGATCCCGATAAGAAAGTAGAGTGGAATGAGCATCAATTCCCAGAAGATGTAAAAGAGAAAGAGATCGAGCGCGAGGAACGTCCCCAGAATCCCAGCCTGCAGAATGAGCATAAAGATGTAGTACTCTTTCTGGCGATGCGTAATGGCAGTGAAAGAAGAAAGAATAGAGATGGTGGTGAGCAAATTCGTAAGGAGCACCAGCAAGAGACTTAGCCCATCAATTCCTAGATGATAGCTGATGCCCCAGGTGGGCACCCAGGAGTATTGCTCCTCAAATTGGAAACCGATGGCTGTGGGATCGTAGCGAGTAAGGAGGGCGAGCGAGAGAATAAATGTAACCAGAGAAACAGTGAGGCTGCCCCACCGCGGGAATGTACTTTCCTTGCGCCGCGCAGTTAATGCAATGACTACTGCTCCGAGCAGAGGAAGGAAGATAATAATTGAGAGCATAAGTTATCTTTCCATTCGCCTTGCTTTAGTAGGCATTCTCCAGTAGGGGCAGTTCCCGACTTGTGCGCCTCAGGCGTAACTGCCCCTACATATTGATGCAGACTATCGGGTTAAGAGAAAAAGCAACACAATCAGATTGATCCCAATCAGCATTCCTACTCCATAGGCCTGCAGCTGTCCGGTCTGCAGTTTTCTCAGACGCCTGGCCACGCTGCGAACCATGAAGGCTGTGCCGTTTATTACGCCGTCAATGGCAAAGACATCGAATTGCCATGCAGCCTTTGCCAACCGTATTGTACCCTGCACAAAAGTGCTGTTGTAGATGTCGTCCCACCACCATTTGTGGAAAGATAGCTGATAGAGCACGCCGAGCCGCTGCGCCCAGGCTTTCGGGATCTCCGGCCACCCTTTAACGTATACCGCATATGCGGCAAGGATGCCGAGCAGGACGACAAGCGTGGAAGCACCCATCAGGATGAGTTCAAGCTCGGGCACGTGCGGCGTGGAATCTGCGACGTGTAGCTCGTGAAGGATTTCCGCACCCCGGTTGGTAACAGGGTGTAGGAAATGCTCAAACCAGGCTGAGCCTTTGAGGACTTTCGGTATACTGAAAAATCCGGCTACAAGTGAGAAAAATGCCAATACGACTAAGGGGAACGTCATGTTGCGCGGCATTTCGTGAATGTGTGCTCTTATTTTTTCCGGAGCGCGGCTTTCGCCATGGAACGTCAAGAAGAGCGAACGAAACATATAGAAGGCTGTCATAAAAGCTGCCACCAGGCCAACGAGCCAGAGGATTAAATGCCCGGAGCGAAAGGTAGCCCAGAGTATTTCGTCTTTTGAGAAGAAGCCGGCAGTCAGCGGGAATCCGCTGATCGCCAAGGTGGCTGCAAAGTAGGTCAGCCATGTAATCTTCATCTGTTTCCGCATGCCGCCCATATGAAACATATCGTGGTCGCCCGCCATCGCATGAATCACGCAGCCAGCGCAGAGGAACAAGCAGCCTTTGAAAAAGGCGTGCGTAAAGATGTGGAAGATACCCGCGGCAAATGCTCCAACACCGAGGGCAAGAAACATATAGCCGAGCTGGCTGATGGTCGAGTAGGCGAGCACACGCTTTATATCGCGCTGAGTAATGCCGATGGAGGCGGCTACGAAAGCGGTTGCGGCACCGATAATGGCGACGATTTCCATTGAGGTGGGCGCGAGGGAATAGAGCACGTTGCAACGCGCAACCATGTAGACGCCAGCAGTGACCATGGTTGCTGCGTGAATGAGGGCGCTGACCGGAGTAGGGCCGGCCATAGCGTCGGGAAGCCAGATAAAGAGCGGAATCTGAGCGGATTTCCCTACTGCGCCCATAAAGAGTAAGAGCGTAATCGCTGTAATCACGCCTCCGCCATATTTGTAGACCATAGGAGCCTGGTCGAAAACGCCACTGAAGGTGAGCGACCCGCTTGTCCAGAAGATCAGAAATATGGCGAGCAGAAATCCGAAATCACCGACGCGATTTACGATGAACGCCTTACGACCGGCATCCGCGGCCCACGTCTTGTCTATATAGTATCCGATGAGCAAGTACGAGCATAGCCCTACGCCTTCCCATCCAATGAACATAAGGCCAAAATTGTCAGCCAGCACGAGCAGGAACATTGAAAAAGCAAACAGTGAGAGCTGGGCAAAGAATCGGGCATAGCCACGCTCGCCTTTCATGTATCCGGTTGAGTATATGAAAACAAGCGATCCAACAACCGACACCACAAGTAGCATGACTGCTGACAGCTGATCCACTAGTAGTGCGGCTTCTGCCTTGAACTCGCCAACGGAGATCCATGTAAAGAGCTGCTGGGTAAAAGGGCCCTTGCCGTGCATGATATCCCAGAAGCAGCCGAGTGAGACGACCATGGTGCCGAGCATGGCTGCGATAGCCACGTAACCGGAACGGGTGCGCAACCATTTGCCGAACAGGCCGATCACCAGAGCAGCCATGCCGGGAAGAAATGGCACTAACCATACGTAGTCAAGCATCCTGCAGCACCTGATTAATCTCTGAGGCTTTGGCGCTTATTTAACTCAAGAATCGCCGGGGCGCCAGAAATACAGAGTAGGGGCAATTCATGACTTGTGCGCCTCGGGCGTAATTGCCCCCATTTATTTAAGGCCGAGAAACCAGAACGGAAAAATTCCCAGCAAAATGATCATGACCGAGCTCACGAGCAGGGCAAGGCTATTCGCTGTCCCCACTGGTTCATGAGCAATTTCAGCTGCCTCGCGACTGGGCTCGTGCATGTACATAACTACGATGACGCGGAGATAGTAGGCCGCCGAGACCACACTGGCGAGCACGCCGATAATAGCCAGGTCGAGATAACCCGCCTGAATGGCAGCGGAGAAGATATAGAACTTTCCGACGAAACCTACTGTCGGCGGCACACCTGTTAGTGATAGCATGGCCAGGGCCATGGCCGCAGCAAGAAGGGGAGACGTGCGGGCCAAGCCGGCATAGTGCTCAATGTCGCGGTCTCCCTTGCGGCCGCATGCTATCGCCACGCCGAAGGCCAGAATGTTCATCAGCATATAAGCCATAAGATAATATAGGAGCGCCTGAGTTGCACTGGTGCGCACAGCGGGTACGCCAGCGATGACCAGGATGGTAATAAGAATATATCCACTGTGGGCAATGCTCGAGTAGGCAAGCAGGCGTTTGATGTTCTTCTGCACAATCGCAGCGAAATTTCCGATGACCATACTGAACACTGCGATGAGCCAGAGGGCGTAGAAGGTGTTTTGCGTCATGGCTTGCCAGTCAGCCAGGCTTATGACCACATGCCAGAGCGCAGCAAAGCCCGCAACTTTTGATCCCGTGGCAATAAAGGCAGTGATGGGGGTTGGTGCGCCTTCGTAGACATCGGGAGCCCACATGTGTAGTGGCGCGAGTGCGAGTTTGAAACAGAAGCCCGCAAGAATGAGTCCAAATCCAACGAATACCCACAGGGCTGACTGTTGACCGGCTGCAGGCAGGCGCTCTGCGATGGTGACAAGGAAGGTCGAACCCGTGGCGCCATAGAGGAAGGCAATGCCCATGATGAGAAATGCAGTTGAGAATGCGCCCAGGAGGAAATACTTCAGGGCTGCTTCACTGGAGCGCGGATTGTGCCGCTCTATGCCGGTGAGAATATAGAGGCTGAGCGAGAGAATTTCCAAACTCAGGAGCAGTGTGATGAGCTCATTGCTTACAGCCAGCAGAATCATACCCAGCATGGCAAAAAGAAGCAAGGCAGTGTACTCGCCATGGGGAATGTGCTCGCGCCGCACGTAACGGGGCGAAATGAGAATGGTCAGCCCCCCGCCAACAAGTATGACCACGATGCAAAAAAAAGCGAACGTATCGAGCGTCAACATGCCGCCGAATGGACTTCCTGGAATTTCGAATGCCTGAATGGACAGGTATGCAATAAGAACCACGCCGAGGAAGCCAAGTGGCAGGGCAACGCGTCGGCGTTTGGCTGGCAGAAACAGATCCGCAAGAATAATTGCCAAAGCCCAGACGCAGAGAACCACAAATGGAGCGACTTCGGCCCAGAAAAGCTGTGGAACTGCTGGTTGATTCATTCTGCTATTCTCTTAGCGCACTTGCTCACTATCTTGTAGGGACAGATTATAATCTGTCCCTACTTGCTTGCCGTTTTCATCCGTGTAGGATTGTCATCTTATCTACATCAATCGTGCCACGACGGCGGTAGATGCGGATGAATATCGCCAGACCCACCGCGGCTTCTGCAGCAGCCACGGTGATGACGAAGAGCACCAGAATCGTGCCATCCACGCTGGCGAATGAGCGGGCAAATGTTACGAATGCCAGGTTGGCGGCATTCAGCATTAACTCGATTGCCATTAGGATGGCGATGGCGTTGCGCTTGATCAGGAATCCAATAATGCCAATGGAGAAAATCGCCAGGCTCAACACCAGATTATTAATCATGTACGACGTCATAGATTACCCCTGGTTCCTATGCGTTCTTGAAAGACATTCTGTAGGGCAATTCATGAATTGCTCCTACGAGAGCGCATCATTTAGAAGTGTCCCCGCTTTCGGCTGGCTCATCGTGTCTTGCGATCATTGCAGCACCAATAATCGCAATGACCAAGAGAACCGACACCAATTCAAATGGTAACAGGTATTTTGTTAACAGCGTTTTGGCGATGAGAGGAATGGTGTCTGGCGGCAGTGCGGGTGGACATGCGTCCCGCATCTGCCGTAAGGCAACAAAACAGGTAAATCCAACCTGGACAAAGAACAACAGGACGAGCAACAGCACCCAAATTCGAAGCGAACGGAAGTCTGGGAGCAGTATTTCACGCTCACGCAGGTTGAGCAGCATAATGACAAAAAGAAATAGAACCATAATAGCGCCCGCATAGACGATCACCTGGATTGCCGCAACAAATTCCTGGTGCATCAGCAGAAAAATGCCTGCCAGGCATAGCATGGTCAGGATGAGAAAGGCCGCGCTGTAGACCGTGTTGCGCGAAAGCACAACCATCAGCGCCGCACCGAGGGCAATCACGAAAAGCGCATAGTAGATCACAGAGACGGGCATCTAGTATTCAAACTCCTCTATGGTAAACCTTCAGTAGCGGGCAGTTCATGAACTGCCCCTGCGTCGTACTCGCCAAATCCCTCCTCGGGCTTAACGAGCATGTCTTCTTTGTTCAGAACAAACTCTTCGCGTCGTGTGCCGGCCAGTTCATACTCAGGTCCGAGCACAATGGCGTTTTCCGGGCATGCTTCCTCACAATAGCCGCAGAAGATGCAGCGCAGAAGATAAATTTGATAGAGCTCGGCATAGCGTTCGCCGGGCGACACGCGATGCTCCGGCGTATTTTCAGCGGCCTCCAGGTAAATGGCTTCTGATGGACATACTGATGCGCAGAGAGCACAGCCAACGCACCGCTCCAGGCCGTCGGCATAGCGGTTAAGCTTGTGCTTGCCACGAAAGATCGGCGCGTCAACGCGCTTCTGCTCAGGGTAAAGCACCGTAATATGCGGCTTGAAAATATGCCGGAACGTCACGGCAAGTCCTTTGAGAAACTCAAGCAGCACGCAACGTACTCCTTCTCAGCATTGTTGCAATCCGGTCAATGACGAATATAGCCGCCAGGCCGGCAAGGCAAAACACCCACCATGGCGAGTCCAATGCCACGAGGCAGGCGGTGAGAATGATGTTTGCAAACGCGAGGGGAAGGACTATCTTCCATCCGAAAGCCATGAGCTGGTCGTAGCGCAGGCGGGGCCACGTGCCGCGAATCAGTATGAAGAGGAAGATAAGGACGAAGACCTTTGCGCCGAACCAGAGAGGCCCTGCCAGCCACGGTGGCAAGATGCCGTGCTCAATTGGCGCCGTCCACCCGCCCAGGTAGAGCGTCGTCACGATGGCCGACATGGTCATTATATTTATGTATTCGCTGATGAAGAACATGGCAAATTTCATACTGCTGTACTCGGTATGATAGCCGCCGGTGAGTTCGGATTCGGCTTCGGGCAGATCGAATGGGAGGCGGTTGGTTTCTGCAAATCCAGCGGCTAAGAACAGCACAAAGCCCAGCGGCTGCTGAAAGATGTACCAATGCCAGAATCCACCGGCCTGCTGCTCAGCAATTGTGCGCAGGTCAAACGTCCCTGCCAGTAGCAACACGCCTGCCACTGAGAGCCCAAGGCTAATTTCATAACTCAACATCTGGGCTGATGAGCGCATGGCGCCGAGCAGTGAATACTTATTGTTCGACGACCATCCTGCTATAACGATTCCATAGACACCGAGCGAGGCAATGGCGAAGAAGAAGAGAATGCCAATATTGAGATCCGTAACTGACATGTTGATATCGCGTCCCAGTATGTGCACGGTTGGCCCGAACGGAATAATGGCCAGCACCACAAACGCCGGGATGACAACCAGCGCCGGGGCAAGAAGGTAAAGCGGTTTATCTGCCTGCTCAGGTATGATTTCCTCTTTGAAGAAGAGCTTGATGCCGTCGACAATACACTGAAGCAAGCCCCAGGGGCCGACGCGATTCGGGCCAGGGCGCACCTGAATCCAGCCTAAGAGCTTGCGTTCGAACAACACGACAAAAGGCATGGCACCAAGTGCAACACCTACGACAAATGCGATCTTAATTGCACTGATCAGGAAAAGCTCAAGCATTACAAGTAAACCCCAATTTGGGTAATTCCGTAGGGGCAATTACGCCCGAGGCGCATCCGCCCAGGCGGACATGAATTGCCCCTACAGTCATGTTTGTTTTCCCTCAACTTTTTTCAGCTGCACACGGGGCAACCGGGTTATATAGTCGCCGAGGGGAAGATCCACCAGATTGCTTGCGACATGCACAGTTCCAGGTGCAGGCCCCGCGCATACAATAGCTCGCAAGAGAAGGCGCAGTTCGCCCATGCGCAGCTCAACCGCATCGCCGGTCTGAACGGCCAGCTCCTTGGCATTCAAGGGATGAATCTCGATATATGGAGAAGGGCGCAACGGTGCCATGGTCGGCGACCGGTCGCCCCAGTGATCTCTACCTTGCAGGATAGGTGCCCAGGTGAGAATCAGTCCTGGTCCGGACTCAACAGTTGGCGGGATTTTCTCTTCCGCATGCGCTGTGGGCAGCTCAGCAAAGCGAACGTGGCATTCAGGCCGGAAGCTACTTGCCAGGGCATGGTATTTTCCGGCGAGCACGTGGTATCGGTCGCTCGGCTTGGTAATGCAGCGAATAGGGCACTCTGGCCCGGGATCTTCAGGAGCGAGTTCTTTAAGGGAGAACGGACAGGGTGGGTGCAACAGATTAATCAGCTCTGCAAACACGTCATCAAGGCGCTGGTACGGAAACTCGTCGCCCAGTGCTTTCGCCAGCTCTGCCAGAATCTGCCAATCGTCTCGTGCATCTTCTGGCGGGTCGTCGCCTTTGCAGAGTCGTGCGAGCCGACCTTCCGCATCAATGTACGTGCCGTCCTTCTCAGTGAACAGCGCTCCGGGCAGCACCACATGAGCCTGTTCGGTCGTCGAGCTCGGGAAAACGTCAATGACAACGAGGTGCTCCAAGGTTTTCAACGCCTGATTTACACGTTCGGGTTTGGGATGGCGAAGCAGCGCATCACTGCCAAGCACCACGAGTCCCTTGATCTCACCCAGGGTTGCTTGCTCAAGAATATCCGGCGCACTCAATCCTGCGGCGCGCACCAGCGGCACCTTTCCCCAGAGAGACTCGAGTTTTTCCCAGGTCTTCTGATTATCGCAGCCAGAACCGGGAAGCCGGTCTGACTGACAGCCGGTGGCGAAAGCGCCTGAGGCATTGCGCTCCGGGCTCACAGGCAGAAGCGCCCACTGTGGGCCAAGGGTGTTTCGTAGTGCTACCAGATCGTCAACAACTGTGGAGGCGAGATGGCTCCAGAGCTCCGATACGCCGTAGACAATAACGCCAGAGCCTGCGCTCCGAAGAGATGTAATCAAGCTCTCAACCGTCTCTTTTTCAGCACCTGATAGTTCACGTATCGTATCAACGTCTGCAGATGTCGGCTCTGGTTCCGCCTTGGCGATGGCCTGATCAAGTGCGTAAATCAGTGCATGCTCTTGATCCGGGAGGCATTGGAGGTACGCTTTAGCATGTGTGGCAAGCCAGCTATCAATATGATGTCCGAGCAGGAGCAGCTCAATATTGGCTTTTCGAGCGGCTTCCCGCAGTTTCAGTGCAGTAACCGGCGCCTCGTGGAGCAGATCGCAATTTACCACTATCACGCACTCAATTTCCGACAGGTCGTCCAGCATACCATTTGCAGTTCTCATGGCGAGTGAGAATGCGGCGGCGATCTCTGGGGACACGAGATGTCCGCGCCAATCAATATGATTTGTCCCGATCACGGATCGCGCCAGCCGCTGAAACAGGTATAGCTCTTCGCAGGTGGCGCGTGGACTGGCCAGGAACGCCACTGCCTGAGGCCCGTGTTCGTCACGGATGCGGCGAAGTCCTTGTGCTGCTGCCTGAATCGCCTCGTCCCACGCTACGGGTGCATGCGATGATGCGTTTCGTCGGATTGTAGGACGACGTAATCGCTCGGCATGACGGCCGATATCGAGACCGAAGCGCCCTTGATTGCAAATGAATTCAGTGGTATCTTCGTCCAGTACGTACTTGCCCTTGTCTTTGCGAATAGGTGGAGTGGTGCGGTAGACTTTGCCGTCGCGTGTCCAGCACGTCACCGGGCATCCGCTGGCGCAGTACGGGCACGTAGTCTGTAGTTGGTGCAGCTCCCAGACACGCGCCTGAAATCGAAATGGCTTACTCGTGAGCGTGCCTACTGGACAGAGATCAATAACATTGCCAGAGAAAATATTCGACACAGGGCCATCGCCGTACGTGCCGATGTAGTTCTGTTCACCACGATTGAATACCCCTAGCACGTGCTCGCCAGCAATTTCATCGCAGAAGCGGACACACCGCGTGCACAGAATGCAGCGATTGCGCTCAATGTCTATCAGGGGGTCGAATTGCGGCTTGCGGAATCGGCGCTTCTGATCCATAAACCGGGTGTGTGCGATGCCGTAATCCACGCTGAAGCGCTGGAGCATGCATTCGCCTCCGCGGTCGCAGACCGGGCAGTCGAGCGGATGGTTGGCGAGCAGAAACTCCATCATGCCTATTCGTGCGTCTTTAACCTCTTCCGTATTTGTGAATACCTCCATGCCTTCTTTCACAGGGGTAGAGCAGGCTATCTGGAGCTTCGGCATTCCTTTGATTTCGACAAGGCAGAGGCGGCAGCTCCCGGCGATTGAGAGCGCTGGATGGTAGCAATAATGCGGGATGTAGATGCCGACGCTTTTTGCGGCTTCGATAATTAATGTGCCTTCAGGCACGGTCAGTGAGCGCCCGTCAATGGTCAGAGTGACGTTAGCAGTTTTCTGTGTTGTCGTTGCGTCGGACATTATTGTTTGTCTGTTGATCGAAATGGGCAACGGCCCAATGAAATGTGTTGCTCATATTCATGGCGAAAATGCTGAATCGTGCTGGTGATACAAGGAGTTGCTCCATCGCCTAGGGGACAGATGCAGCGGGCATTGATCTTGTGACAAAGGTCGAGCAGGAGATCAATTTCCTCCGGTCGTCCCTGGCCACGTTCCATGCGTTCCATAATTTTTGTAATCCAGGAGGTGCCTTCGCGGCAGGGTGTACACTGGCCGCATGATTCGTGGTGGTAAAAGCGCGATAGCTTCATCGCCACCCAGACCATGCACACTGTTTCGTCCATCACGATGATCCCTGCTGAACCTAACAGAGAGCCTGCCTCTGCGATTCCTTCGAAATCTGCAATGGCATCCAGTGAATCAGGCGTAAGCACCTGGGTAGAAGAGCCACCAGGAATAATGGCTTTTAATTTCCGGTCGTTCCGAATACCGCCAGCATAGTCGTAGATCAGCTGGCGCAGCGTAGTTTTCATGGGTACTTCGTAATTGCCAGGCCGTTTTACGTGGCCGCTTACGGGGTAGATCTTAAAGCCGCTGGATTTTTCGCGTCCCAGACTTCTGAACCATTCAGGGCCTTTCTCAATAATGGAAGGAATGGATGCCAGGGTCTCGACGTTATTGACTACGGTGGGACGGCGATAGAGACCCTCAACCGCCGGAAAGGGTGGCTTCAGGCGCGGATAGCCGCGCTTACCTTCGAGAGAATCGAGTAGTGCCGTCTCTTCACCACAGATGTACGCGCCAGCGCCAGGGTGAACGTAAACGTCAAGATCAAATTCCTTGCCCAGGATTCCTTTGCCGAGCAGGCCGGCCTTATACGCTTCCTCAATGGCTTTTTCGAGCACTTCCATGGCCGTATAGTATTCGCCCCGCACATAGATGTATGCGACTTTGGCTTTAACCGCATAGCAGGCAATCGCTATTCCCTCGAGCAGCAGGTGCGGATGCTTCTCCATGATCGGCCGGTCTTTACATGTACCCGGTTCGCCTTCATCGGCATTGCAGACCAGATAGCGCGGCCCCTGATAGCCTTTAGGAAGGAAAGACCACTTCATGCCGGCAGGAAATCCAGCGCCTCCACGGCCGCGCAACCCCGACTGCTTCACTGTCTCTGTCACATCTTCAGGCGCAAGCTGCGTCAGGGCTTTCTCCAGCGCTCTATAGCCACCGCGTGCACGATACTCGGCCAGCGGCTCAAAGCCTGGCCGCTCAACATCGTGTAGTAGTATAGGTTTGAATGGGTTCTGATTGCTCATTGTTTCACGGGCGTATAGCAATACGCCCCTACAATCTTATTGGCTTGCCTTCCATCAGTCCTGTTGAGGCAGTTTATGAACTTCCCTTACTACTTATGAGAGCCATATGCTTTGTTGAAAACCTACATGTACCCGGATGGCAATGAGCGTTTTAGCCCGCCTCAGATTATATCGCGCCCTTTCAGGGCTTACCGTTGATTGTGTGCCAACCTTTACCCAGGGCGTTGTCCTTCAGGATGAATCCTTCAGGATGAATCCCTGGGCTCTTATCTTCCGCGCCCCTGGCGCTGCATCCAGATTATGTCGTGCCCTGAAAGGGCATCATATATAAGCCCGGGGCGTCGCCCCGGGACAATGAAATTCTCCCCCCTTACACCAGCCCTGCAAGGGCGAAATATATTGGAATTCGTGCACCTGGAGGTTTTCAACAGAGCAAGACCCCTAGCAAAATGGATATTGTGAATGTCCATCATGGTTAACTATTTTTCTATAGCCACGTGGCACGGGCTTCCAGCCCGTGAAGAATCATGCGCCTTAGGCGCACGCCGTCTTTTTTCAGCTTCAAAATGTCTAAGACCGGAAAAATCTCCATTTCAATAGGCACTTTTAAGTACAGTTCTTCAGGATCTGGTCAATCTTCTCCTTGGTAAGATTCGGGTACAGCGTTTCGTTAACCATCATTACAGGAGCCATGTTGCACGCGCCGAGGCATTCAACAGTTTGCAGCGAAAAGAGGCCGTCGGCAGTTGTTTCCCCTGCGCGAATGCCCAGCCTGCCCTCAAGGTGCTCGACAAGTTGCTCTGCGCCCAGCAGCGAGCACGATAGGTTGTCACACACAGAGATCAAATACTTCCCAACCGGCTTTTGATGAAACATGGTATAGAAGCTAATGATTTCCTGTACCTGGGCAAGGGTCACGCCTGTGATCTCGGCTACCTCGGTGATCCCATCGGGAGTCACATAGCCAGCAGTTCGCTGAACTAGCCATAGCAACGGAATAATGGCCGAGCGTCTATCAGGGTAGCGCTTTAGAATTTTCTCGACTGCCTTAGATTTCTGTTCTCGAAGCATCATCGTTGGTTCCTATACCTTATTGTAAGGGCGTATTGCTATACGCCCCTACAGAGCTCTAGCGATCCGATTCTCCCAGCACAATATCCAGACTCCCGATTACGGCGACCACATCGGCAAACAGCCGGCCTTTGCACATTTTTGCAAGAGACTGGAGGTTGACAAAACTTGGGGCGCGAATCTTCAGGCGATATGGTTTATTCGAACCGTCGCTGTATATATAAAAGCCCAGCTCTCCTTTTGGAGCCTCGATGCTGTTATAGACCTCACCTTCAGGGGCGCGAAATCCTTCGTACGCCAGCATGAAGTGGTGAATCAGGTCTTCCATGCTTTTATGAACATTCTCGCGTGGGGGATAGATTATTTTCGGATTGTCAATGTTGACAGGCCCGTCGGGCATGCGCTCGATGCATTGCTGAACAATACGATTGCTCTGGCGCATCTCCTCTATGCGCACCAGGTAGCGCTCGTACACATCGCAGCCTGTTCCGACGGCCATTTCCCAGTCGAGTTCACCGTAGACGAGATAGGGATTGCTCTTGCGAATGTCCCATCGCACATCCGAGGCGCGCAGGCTAGGGCCGGTCAGGCCGAGGTCTATAGCATCGGCAGCTGAAATCATGCCCACGCCCTTGGTGCGCTGGAGAAAAATTTCGTTCAGTGTGAGGATATCTTCGTACTCGGTCACACGTTTTGGAAAATCATCAGTAAATGCCTGAACTTTCTCCAGCCACCCGTCAGGTATATCGCGTGCCACACCACCAACACGCATGTAGCTAACCGTAAAGCGGTGGCCCGAGATCGCCTCAAACAGATCGTAGATTGTTTCGCGCTCGCGAAAAATGTAAAGGAACACGGTTGCCGCGCCTAGTTCCATAGCTTGTGAGCCTAACCAGAGCAGGTGCGAAGAGATGCGCGCCAGTTCGCAGAGGAGGGTGCGGAGATACGTAGCACGCGGCGTTACTTCAATCCCCAGCAGCTTCTCAACTGTTGATACAAACGCGTAGTTGTTTGACATCGGCGAAAGGTAGTCGAGCCGGTCGGTATACGGGATGAACTGGTGATACGTCTTGACTTCAGCAGTCTTTTCCTTGCCGCGATGCAGATAGCCAATGATAGGTGTGATCTTGCGGACCACTTCCCCTTCCAGATCAATAATGAGGCGCAGCACGCCATGAGTGCTGGGGTGCTGCGGCCCCATGTTTAGGGTCATCATCTCGAGATTTTCGGGAAAAATTTCAATCGTCTTTTGCATTACCTATCCTATCAGGCAACATAAAGACCTGCGAAGCGTGTCTGTGCAAAAAATATGATGGCAAGGATGCCATGGTTAAACATCGCCCTTCTGTACCCGTATGCGCGGAATCAAATCCTTGGGCTCTCCAGCATGAGGATCAGTTGAGCGTTTGAAGTAAAAGCTCTTCACCCCGCCGAGCGGAAAATCCTTACGCAGCGGATAGCCTTCCCAGTCCTCGGGCATAAGAATGCGAGTAAGATTCGGGTGATTCTTAAATATAATGCCAAAGAAGTCGAAAATTTCGCGCTCGTGATAGTTAGCGGTTCCCCAGACCGGGATCACAGAGTCTATTACGGGATCATCTTCAGGCACCGCAGCCTTAAGGCGCAGTCTGTGAAAGTAGGTGAGCGAGAAGAGATGGTAGACTACGTCAAACCGGGGCATGATGCTGAGAAGAAGGTAGTCAACGGCAGTTACATCGCTCAGCAAATTGAAGCCCAGGCGTGGCTCATCACGCAGGAACCGGCAGATGCTAACTACTTTTTCGCGCTTGATGCGAGCCGTTACCTCGCCCCGGAATTCGCTGATCTCAAGCACTGCATCGGCAAATCGCGCACGGAGCAGGTTTTCAATGAGTGTTTTTAATTCCGACATATAATTTCTTAATCTCCTTAATAGGGACAGTTCATGAACTGCTCCTACTACTGCCGTCATTGTTCAAAAAGTAGCAAGCCAATCTAGTACACCATCACAGGAGATATGAGGTTTAAAATGACTTCCAAATTGCTCCTA
>CAYVXD010000083.1:0-17780 GCA_964454265.1 uncultured Candidatus Sumerlaeota bacterium
CATCGGGAATTGGTATATTTTCCCTACTGATAAGTGAAGGTAGGTAGCCAGGACACTTCGGGTATCGCAAAGCAACACGAACAACTACCCCTATCTTTTTACAAATTCCAAAGCATCCTCATGCATGCCTCCGATGACCGGAGCGTCGGTTTCCTCGGTGCTGATGCAGTCCCATACCGGACAGACATGCTTGCATAAGAGACAGCCCACACAACGTTCCTTGTTAGCTTCGGCTTTCCGTTTTTCGGTGTCGAATTGCATAGCCTGATTGGCGCCGTCGTGGCAGACAATGTAACATAAACCGCAGCCGATACACTTATCGGGATCCACCTTGGAAATCACATGCTTGCTCTGATGATGCTCCGAAGGATCAACCAGATACTTCAATCCGAGCCCGACCAACTCGGTGACTGAACTAAACCCTTTCGATTCCAGGTAGTCTTCCAATCCCTCACACAGCAACTCTATTATACGATAGCCATAGCGCATCACGGCGGTAGTGGCTTGCAGGTTGGAAGCACCCATGAGCAGAAACATCACCGCATCATGCCATGTCTCGATACCACCGAGCCCCGAAACCGGTAGACCCAGCTCCTCGCTTTGTGCAAGTTCAGCAATGAAACGGAGCGCTATAGGTTTCACTGCCGGACCGGAGTATCCGCTGATTGAACCCTGCCCTTGTATCGTGGGCATGGGCGCGAATGTGTCCAGATTAACCTCCGTGATTGCGCGCAGAGTGTTAATAGCTGAGATCGCGTCGGCGCCGCCCCGCTTAGCTGCAAGTGCCGCCGGCACCATGTCCGTGATATTGGGTGTCATCTTAGCCATTACAGGAATGGAAACCTTCTCCTTGATCACGCGCGTATAATGTTCGAGCATGTCATAGGCCTGACCAATCTTGTGTCCCGCACCTTCCACAGCCATCTGTGGACAGGAAAAATTCAGCTCCAGCATGTCTGCGCCAGCCTCTTCCGAACCCCTGGCAAGCTCCAGCCAACCCTCGTCCGAATAGCCCATGATACTGGCAATCAGAACCCGGTCGGGATAATGCTTTTTCAACCAGGTGATATCCTTGAGGTTCTGCGCAAACGGTCGCTCGCTAATCATCTCGATGTTTTGTAGACCGATAAAACGCCGGTCACCGTGGTGTAAAGCATGAAGGCGCGGCGTGGGGTCGATCACCTGATAGTCTTTTTCCAGATTTAAAGTCTTATAGACTGCGCCTCCCCAACCCGCATCGAATGCCCGGGAAACCATCTCAGCGGTGTTCGCGATCGGAGATGCAGAAAGACAGAAGGGATTTTTGAATCGTAAACCGCAGAACTCAATTTCCAGACTCGGTCGAGACCGCCTTGGTACTGCGGCGGGAGTTTTCAACGGAAAAACTTCCGCAATCGCTTCGGCGACCTTTTTGCCGTCCATAACCGAAGCGGCGACGGTTTTCCCAGCAGCAACCACGTCTCCACCTGCAAAAATCTTGGGGTGAGAGGTTGCCATGGTTTCATCTTCAGTCTTCAGACGTCCGTTTTTGATCTCTATACCGCCAAGCAGGGTCGCAAGTTCCCGAGACAATCCGGCTCCGATTGCTTCCACCAGAATATCGGCAGGTAACGAAAATTCCGTTCCGGAAATATCCTCGGCATTTTCGGGCACAAATCGCCCAGGTTTGATCCATCGGATCTCGATACCCTTTATTGCTTTAAGCTGACTATTTTCGCCGATAATTTCTGTTACCCGACAGCTTGGTCTGAAACGGATCCCCTCATTAAATGCTAATTCTTTCTCCTCTATGTCAGCCGGAAGTTCCTCCATAGCCTCCAGGGAAATGGTATAGACCCGTTCTGCACCGAGTCGTTTGGCGGTCACGGCGCAGTCCATTGCTACCGAACCACCTCCGATAACCACCACTCGCTTGTCCTTTACCCTAGCCTCCAGATTTTTGCGAGATTCCAGCTCCTTGCTGCGACTCAGAAATTCATCCCACAGGAAGACACCTTTCAGGTCTTCGCCGGGAAGCCCCAACCTGTAAGGCTGATCACAACCTGTTGCAAGAAATATGGTGTCATAACCATCCTTAAGCAGTCTTTCCAGCTCTTCTCTACTTCTGATAGCCTTGCTGCACTCGAACCGGACACCCAACCCCGTAATGAGATCGATTTCGAATTTTAAAACGCCCGGTGAAAGACGATGCTCTGGAATCCCATAGCGCAACAGACCACCGGGCTCCGGCATCTTCTCGAACACTGTCACAGCATAACCTTTCATAGCCAGGTTCGCAGCGGCTGATAGACCAGCGGGCCCAGAGCCAATCACGGCGATCTTGCGACCACCCGGCGGAGGAGCCTCGAGTACCTGCATCTCTTCTTGTCGTTCGTATTCGACCAGAAATGCCTGAAGTTCGGCAATTCGGATCGGTTCATCAATGCCTGAGCGCGAACAACCCTCTACGCAAAGACGGCAAGTCGGGCAGACCTGCGCACAAGCGCCCGCTAAAATATTGTTCCGCCGTATCGTCCGAACTGCACCCTTGATATCCCCAAGGCGTAACTTCAGGATAAAAGTGGCGGGATCAGTATCGGCGCCACAACCGGTATTACACGGTGCATCGTAACATAAAAGACACCTCCCTGCTTCCTGTATGGCACTTTGCAGATTAAAAGGCCGTTTACCGTTTTTCATCTTTGTCTCCTCAGAAAAAATATCACCTCTCCTAAAGGGAGAGGGAACAGTAGTGGCTCCTCATAAATGACATTCTCTTATAATTCTCCCCAGGGTTGTCGTTTGACGAATCGGCCGTGCCCTTCGGTTCCGACAAAGGCGCCATCTGCAACGACAACATTCCCGCGGCTGAGTGTCGTCTCCGGGAAACCCGCTAATTTCATCCCCTGGTAAGGAGACCAGTCGCAATTCGTGGCAAGCTCCTGCCAGTCAATTTTTTTCTCTTTCTCCGGATCGAGCACAATCACATCGGCGTCACTCCCTACCGCCAGGGTACCCTTTTGCGGATACAGACCCATCAGCTTAGCAGGATTTGTGCTGACCAGAGAGACAAAATGGTTTACCCTGAACCGCTTCTCAAGCACACCGGCGGTGTAAACAGCCGGAAGCAGTGTCTCGACACCGGGTAAGCCAAAGGGGATTTTAGTAAAATCGCCTTCCCACATCGCCTTTTGCTTTGTATCGAAAGTACAGGTATCAGTGGCGACCAGTGCCAGTTCACCGTGGATAATCGCCTGCCAGAGCCGTTCGCTATCCCCCTTTTTCTTTATCTGCGGACAGGTAGCATAAAGATGCCCACGTTCGGGGTCTTTAAAAACCTCATCGTCCAACAGAAGATACTGCGGGCAAGTTTCCGCATGTACGTTGATCCCTTTCCGGCGCGCATCACGAACGAGATCCGCGGCACCGCCGGTTGACATGTGAACCACGTACAACCGACCACCGGTGACCTCCGCCCATTTGATTGCCCGCTGTACGGCTTCTTCCTCAATGAAATTGGGACGAGACAAAACATGAGCGTAAGCCCCGTATTTCTCCTTTTCGCGCAGATACCTGTCAATGAGAAGAGACATCACTTTCTCACTTTCTGCATGGACACAAATCCGGGCGCCGTTCTCCGCCGTCGCTGCCAGACCGCTCCAGAGCGCTGCATCGTCCGACTGCCAACCTTCTTTCTCATAGATCATGAACATCTTAAAGGTCGGAATGCCGAATTCGATAACCTTATCCATTTCCCGGCGCGTCGCCTCATCCCATTTTACGATGATGGAATGAAGCGAATAATCTACACACACTTTCCCTTCAGCCTCCGCCATACGCGCTTCTATTCCTGCCATAAGTCCCTTTTCCCGATCCTGAATGGCGAAATCTATCACGGTAGTAACCCCGCCGCGTGCCGCTGCCCTGGTACCGGTGACGAAATCGTCGGCGCTGACAGTGCCACAAAAGGGAAGCTGCAAATGAACATGAACATCTATGCCTCCCGGCATCACGTATTTCCCCGAAGCGTCGATCTCCCGGCAAGGGGCTTCGCTATATAGACCGTTCCCGATGGCGGCAATAGTTTCTCCCAAAATTCCGACATCGGCTACAAACGTATCAGAAGCGGTTACGACCGTTCCTCCCTTTATGATGGTATCAAACTTCATAATCCTCCTCCTGCTTTCATGGTTTGCCAGTTTGGCCTCGTGGTAAGAGGGAAAACTTCGTCATATCTTTTTTTGGCTCTTCGGAATCTGTAGTGGGCTATCTGCGAGCAAAATTATTGGTCTTCAAGGACTATTTGAGAATGAACATAGGGTTTGCGACATGACTACGTAGGGGCGAGGTCTCCCCGCCCCTACAATTGATAACGTGACCACCAAATAAATGCTATTATCGCTCTTTGTACAGCTAAAGAAACAGCGGATGGCCTTGAGGGTCTGATTATTAACGCCACATTGTCATTTCAACTTTGCAAGTATCTATGCGCGTCAATAGTAGGGGCAATTCATGAATTGCCCCTACAAAGCTTGCATGCGTACCATTAACTATACAAACATCAATAAAACTACCCACCATAGAATCCCAAGAACCCTTTTTTACCACCCAATCCCTTACCCCCCTCTCCCCCAGTGGGAGAGGGTTGGGGTGAGGGGGGAACACCATTGCGCATTTTGGATTTCGAGTTATTCTGCAATCCGCATTCTGTAATCCGAAGTCAATATTACCCCTCCCCCTAGCCCCCTCCCGCAAGGGGAGGGGGGATATTTATGGAACCCAAAGTGCCCAAAAATTCACAACCAATAAATTCACCAGGTGTAGAGTTTGAACGCTCATACTGTGCTAAGAGTCCTTTAGAGTGCGTCCGCCAAGGCGGACGCCTTCATAAGCAGAAGCAGAGCTTCGGTCTCTCTCGTAAGCTACGCTTACGAGCAACAAGGCTCGCCCGCCTCTGGCGGGAAAGCGGTAGCTACACCATGTTTCGCTACCGCACTCCAAGATCGTTTTTATCGTAGACACTATTATTAGCGCTTCCTACGATCAAAGAACGGGCACTTTGAGTTATGAAAGCGTCTTAAAACAATCATCCAGAACTTCCAAAAGGAAGTCCGCATCATTTTCAGTTATGCACATCGGTGGTTTGATGCGCAACACGTTGCCATACAGGCCGCCTTTACCAATGAGCAGACCGCGGTCTTTGGCGAGTTCGAGCACCTCGGCGGTTGCCGCCGGCGCCGGACTCCGGCTTTCTCGCGACTCCACAAGCTCAATGCCAAGCATCAACCCCATGCCGCGCACCTCACCGATCAATTCATAGTGATTGTACAAACGCCGAAATCCATCCATAAGTTTGGCGCCGATTCGGGTACAATTCTGCTGAAGTCCCCGTTCGTCTATTTCCTCCAGGGTTGCAATCCCCTGTGCCATCGAGACCGGATTTCCGCCGAACGTGTTGAAATATAGTTTTCCTTTGAGCGCTGCGGAAATTTCCACGGTGCAAGTCACCGCACCAAGGGGAATGCCGTTACCGATCCCCTTGGCCATAGTGACTATGTCCGGTTTGACATCCCAATTTTCAATACCCCAATAGGCCGAGCCAGTACGCCCGAGACCGGTTTGCACCTCATCAGCGATAAAAAGTCCACCATACTTGTGCACAATCTCATAAATAATTTTAAAATATTCTTTCGGCGGCACCACAGTTCCCCCCACTCCCTGAATCGGCTCAGCAATGAAAGCAGCCACACGTCCGGTAGTAGAACTCTGAATCACATTTTCCACATCACGCGCGCACTGCAAATTGCAGGAGGGATAGGTTAGCCCAAGCGGACACCGATAACAGTAACCGGGGATAACATGATGAACATTGGGTTGCATCGGAATCGGGTAGCGCCATGTGGAATGGCCGCACAGACTCATGGTTATGCGGGAGTCTCCGTGATAGCTGTTTCGCAGCGAGAGAATATCGAGGTTGCCGGTAGCGAGCACAGCAGCCAGGAGCGCCAGCTCGTTCGCCTCGCTTCCGGAATTAGTGAAAAAGGTTTGTCTGATCGCCGGGGAGGGCATTTTTTCTGCCAACATTTTCGCAAATTGCACAATCAATGGATGGAGATAGATGGTGGTGGCGTGTTGTAGCAGTTCCATTTGTTTGATAGTCTTTTCCAGAACCCGCGGGTTGCAATGTCCCACGCTTATTGTAACTACTCCGGCAATGCCATCGAGGTACTGTTTGCCTTCGCTGTCATAAACATACTGCATATTCCCCGCAACGATGGCGATGGGGTTTTTGTAATACAACAGATGGTTCGGCATCAAATACTCATTCCGCATGGCAAGAATTTCATCCACCGAGGGACCGATATAGGGAGCAGGCGGCGGTATCTCGGGATTGGGTTTGCGATATTCGGCCATTCTGGGCTTCCTCCTTTAAAGATCAATAATCGGGTCGTAAGTTTCCGGCCGCCGGTCGCGGAAAAATTGCCATACCTGGCGGACTTCTCTTATCATGTCGAGGTCCATTTCGGCGGTGACAATTTCGTCCTTGTCACGACTGCCAACCGTCAACATCTGTCCCCGTGGATCACAGAAGTAACTTTGTCCATAAAACTCACCGATGCGCCACGGGTCTTCCCACCCAACCCGATTGATGGCACCGAGGAAATACTGATTCGCCACTGCATGGGCGGGTTGTTCGAGTTTCCAGAGGTACTCCGATAGTCCCGCAACTGTCGCTGATGGATTGAAGACAATCTCAGCACCGCAGAGACCTAGAATGCGTGCACCTTCGGGGAAATGGCGGTCGTAGCAGATGTATACCCCGATTTTCCCCACCTTTGTGTCGAAAACCCTATATCCCGTATTGCCGGGACGGAAATAAAATTTCTCCCAAAACCCTGGTTTACAGTGCGGTATATGGTGTTTACGGTAAATACCCAAAAACTCACCATCTGCGTCAATGATGGGTGTCGTATTGTAATACACTCCGGCCATGTCCTCCTCGTAGATCGGAGGAATGATGACCATTTTGTATTTTTTCGCCAGTTCCCGCATCAAAATAGTAGTTGGTCCGTCGGGAATACGCTCGGCCATTTCATACCACTTCATCTCCTGCTCGGCAGGAAAATAATGACCATAGAAAATCTCCTGCAGACAGAGCACCTCCACTCCCTTCGAGGCTGCCTGTGCGATAAGGGCTACATGTTTGTCAATCATCACTTTCTTTATCTTCTCCACCGGGGAGGAAGAGGGTTCCGGGCAAGATGCCTGAATGAGACCACCTTTTACAATTCTTGCCATAGCTCATCTCCTGATTCTGTTTTGAAAAATGGGATGTAGTACACCTTTTCAGTCCCAGGTACTAATTTTGTCAATCTGAGCCTGGGGGTCTTTATGCCAACGGGATGTTACCGATTTCTTTTCAGTGTAAAAGAGAACACCATCTTTACCATGACTATGCAGATCACCGAAGAAAGACTGCTTCCAACCGGTAAAGGAAAAGAAGCCAAGCGGCACAGGAATACCCACGTTGACCCCCACCATCCCAGCATCTACGCGACGGACGAATTCGCGCGCATAGTAACCGTTAGTTGTATAGATAGCGGAACCGTTACCATAGGGACTTGCATTAATTGTCGTAATCCCTTCGTCAAAGCGCTTTACTCGTTTTAGACAAAGCACGGGCCCGAAAATTTCCTCGCTGCCGACGACCATATCATTAGTGACATGATCGAATATGGTTGGTCCTAGATAAAAACCGCCCGGGTAATCTTCCACTTTACATTCTCGTCCGTCGAGAAGTAACTGAGCACCTTCAGCCACTCCCCTCTCGATGTACTCGGTCACTCTGCGTAAATGCTCGGGAGTTGCCAGCGGCCCCATCTCGACACCTTCCGACTCCGATGGACCTACTTTGATCCGGGAAGCGCATTTCACCAACTCCGGCACCAATTTGTCCGCGATTGCCTCATGGACCACCGCCACCGGTAGCGCCATGCAGCGTTCACCCGCACAACCGAAAGATGCATTCACGATTCCTCTCACGGTCGGCTCAAAGGCACAATCCGGAAGCACCAGCGCATGGTTCTTCGCCTGGCAGAGAGCCTGCGCCCGTTTGCCTGCCCGGGCCGCTTTCTCATACACAATCCGTCCGATACTATTAGATCCCACAAACGAAATCGCTTTAACATCCGGATGCTCGATAAGTGCAGTAGTGCCGTCCTTCTCACACAACACCATATTGACCACACCCCTCGGAAGCCCCGCTTCTTCCAAGAGTTCCATGAGCCGTTTTGCTGAGTTTGGACATTTACCGTTCGCCTTGAGCACAAAGGTATTGCCGGCAGCAATAGCAATAGGGAACATCCACAAGGGAATCATGAAGGGAAAATTAAATGGACAAATGCCGGCACATACTCCCAGCGGCACGCGATATGTTACCACATCCACTTCACGGGAGACTTGCGCCAGGGATTCCCCCATCATAAGAGTGGGCATCCCGCAGGCAAATTCCACAATTTCAACTCCACGCGCAACCGAGCCGACTGCCTCCGCATGAGTCTTGCCATTTTCAGTAGCAAGGATCGTGGCCAATTCATGCAGGTTCTGATCCAGGAGTTGCTTTAGCTTGAAAAGATACTGGACACGCTCGACACCCGGCCTCTGTGACCATGCCGGGAAAGCAGCCCTGGCCGCGGCAACCGCGCGGCTTACCTCCTCCGGTGTACAGTCCGGGGATGCGGCGATCACCTCGCCAGTGCTGGGATTATAGACCGGCGCCCAGGTTTCACTCTGCGATAGAATCCAGCTCCCGTCAATAAAAAGTGGCATTCGGGGTCTACTCATCAACGCAATCTCCTTCATGATATGCTGAATGGAAACAAAACACTCGGACAAAATCTAATTTTAAAGGTTAATAGCGGGGGCACACTACGCTGACCGACTCATCGCCTCGAATCCCTTCCATCACAATCCGATCTTTTCCTCAGCCGTATAGCGTTTACATGTCACCCGGCGCACCTGCTGGATTGAGCAATTGCCTACCTGCCCTTGCAAAGGCTTGAATGCTGTCATTTTCCTGACCTCTCTGAGAATTATTCTACTCATCTCCGGAAGGGGGTCAAGCTCGGAGTACTCCCATGAAGATCCATTAGAGAGTTAGTTACACATTATGTTTAAACCCAAAAGTGTCCAAATTACGCTAAAGTAGGGAAACATTTATGACTATATCTTATCCAATAAATTCTCTCTCTATTGCATAGCGAGATAGTCATTCTTCCTTTATTTTCGATGACCAAAATTCGTGTATCGGGATTCGTTATGCGGTAAATAATAATCTCTAGCCTCTATGAAATGTAAGGCACAAGTTTCTATAAGCCAAGCAAAATCAAGGGTATATGAATTCATACGGGGTAATGTGTCGCTAAACTTAATCTAACCGTGTTGGGTAAAGATAACATTGGAAATGTTTTTTGCTAAGTGCACAATTATGGGCTTTTACGATGGCTGGAGTCTTTCATTAGTACGAGTAAGAAATCCTTTTTTCTTGCTCATTCACTGCGTCTCAGGCTATCCTATTTTTATATGAGAAAAAGACACTGCTATTTGCACTCTGGATGAATAATAACTTTTCAAAAAGGGGACGGAAGCATGAGAAGCCTAAAAACCTCTTTTTTAACCACCCTGATCTTCCTTTCCACAAACAGGATCAAACGATGGATTTCCCGTGCAAAGTTATGCCTTGTTATCCTGCGTGGACGAAGAGCACGATGGGTGCCTCTTGCAGGCGCTCTCCTGTTTTTCTGTGGGTATCCTCAGGGAAACTCCCATCCGCCGAATCAACAGGAGCGGGTGATGAGCTCCTCCAATCATTTCATCAACATGATCAATTCCAAAATCACCGCGCAGCATAATTCCCCCCCGGTGCCTGACTATCCCCGGCCGTTCTCTCTAGATCCTACCAGTATTAAGGACATCAAAGCGGCCCATCCCGGGGCTGGGATCAATCTTATCGAAACTCCCCAACCCAATAATCTTGGCGACGCGCGCCTGAGTTACCCAATAGAAATCCCACCGGGACGCAATGGAATGCAACCGGACATTAGCGTTCAGTACAATTCCAGCAAGGGAAACGGGTGGTTGGGCCTCGGGTGGGGCGTTTCGGTTTCCGAGATTACGATTGAAACACGATGGGGCGTGCCTCGCTATAATGACGCCAAGGAAACGGAAACCTACATGCTCGATGGCGAGATGCTCACGCCAGTGGCACACCGCGGTTCGCTCCAGGATCGTAGCGAGGAGAAGGTATTCCACACGCGCGTCGAGGGAGAGTTCCGCCGAATTATCCGTCACGGAGATCATCCGAGCAACTACTGGTGGGAAGTGACCAGCAAGGACGGAACACGATATTTTTACGGAGGCGTGCCGGAAGGGAGTGGTCCGGATCCCGAAGCGGTACTCGCTGATCCGCTGAGAGGTAACATCTTTCGATGGATGCTTCTTGAAGTGCGGGATACGTGGGGCAACACGGTGCGCTACAGTTACGATCTTGTAAGCGACTACGGCGTTGCTTACGGTTTGGTCAAGGGGTGGCAAATCTACCCCCAACAGATTCGCTATACGGGATTCGAGGGGACGCCCGGACCGTATTCGATTCGTTTCATTCGGGACTGTGACCTGCCCGGCTACCCCACGAACCGACGCCCTGACGTGATCATCAATGCCCGTTCCGGGTTCAAGATGGTGACCGCGGATCTCCTGAAACAAATCGAGGTCCGATTCGAGGACGAAATGATCCGGCGGTACGATCTCGAGTACCAGGAAGGGGCCTTTCGCAAAACGCTCCTAAAATCCGTCACACAATTCGGCGCCAACGGTGATTTTTTCCACAAGCATGAGTTCGAGTACTATGACGAAATCAGGAACTCCGCCGTCGACTACACCGGGTTCGACGTCGCGGAGAGTTGGATCATGCCGTTCGACAACGTTATCGGCATCATGCCCCTGGACGGCGGAGCCAGCGCCCTGGGCGGAAATCCGTCCATTGAAGGCGGAGGACACCTTTACGTAGGCTTCAACCCCGTGGACCCGACCAAGAACAATTCCATCCTCGGGGGCAAAGTTGGCTATACGCGATCGGACGGCGATGGCATCCTGACCCTGATTGACATCGACGGCGATTCCCTGCCCGACAAGGTTTTCGAGGACGGCTTCGGCTTCGCGTTTCGGCGCAACCTCTCGGGACCGGATGAGAACAAGGCGTTCGGCCCTAAGGAGCTCATTCTCACGCTTCCCTTGATGTTAAAGGAGAGCTCGGACTCCATCACGGTGGGCGAGGAGTCCTATGCGACTGTCGTTTCGTTTATGCTCGACTTCATGTTTACCCTCACCATGCGATCAACCTATTTCAAAGACATCAACGGGGACGGATTTCCCGATCTCGTCATCGGTGGCATGGTGCTGTTCAATCACCCCGAGGGCGATGACAGCATCCCGATGTTCACCTTCGACAGCTACGACACGCCGGTTCCGATCGGCTCCGGCGTGGTGGACGCAGACAACCTGCTCAAAGATTTCACGGAGCTCTTCGAGAAGCGCGTGGATGCCTGTCCGCTGCTCGATTCGGTGCGGCGCTGGGTCGCCCCCTACAGCGGGGTCATCCAAATCTCCGGGTCGGTTCGGCTGCTCGAGGACCCCAGTCAGCTCAATCCGCCGTATCTCGACGCCGACGGTGTGCGGGTTGCCATTCAGCATAACGATTCCGAGCTGTGGTATGTCGAGATCGCCGCAGGCGATCTGGCGTGGCACTCCGCCGACGTGAATCCCTTCTTTGTGTCCAGGAATGACGAGATCTTCTTTCGCGTTCAGTCCGTGTTCGACGGCGCGTACGACCAGGTGGCGTGGGATCCTCAGATCGAGTACCTAGGGGGACCCCCTGCCGGGCCGGACGCCAACCTCCGGGATCCATATCTCTACGTGGCGTCCGAGGACTTCACCCTCGCGGGCCGGGGAGCCAGGACGCAAATGCCCTACAACGGCACGATTCGCCTCAGCGGCGACCTGACCAAGCTGGGCGTGACGTCGGACGACATCACCCTCCAGGTTCTTCAGAACGGCACGCCGGTCATCGAAATAACCATGGCCTGGAACGAAACCGGCCCCATCCTCCTGATGGACGCCCTAGAAGTTTTCAAGGGGGACGAGCTGGAGTTCAACGTTCGCGCGGACTCGCCCATAGACGCCACGCTGATGGAATGGACGCCGGAGATCGTTTACGTCGCAACCGACGCTGACGTGGGACTCACCGATCCCTACGGCAATCCAACTCTTCGATTTAATCCCCCTTACGACGTAGACCTCTACCCCGAGCATGACTTGACGGTTCCCCAGGAACCGTGGGTGGCACCGGCAACGGGTTCAGTCGAGGTCATTCCGCAGCTCATGCTACCGCCACCGGTGCCTTTTGGAGATCCTTTCGCCGGCAAACGCGCCAGCAGAAGCACGAAAGCCAATACGTCACTGCCGGATTCTTCTGGAGACCGTTTGGACAGCAAACGCGCCAGCAAACGCACAAAAGACAAAGGTTTACTGCCGGATCTTTTCGACAGCGAACTGGTCCTGACAGTCAAGCGACCCGGCGAGCTGGTCGCTAAACGCGTGATCCTCATCCGGGGCGGGGTTTTGGTGCCCCCGTTGAACTTCTCGATGGACGTGGTCGAAGGCGAGGAGTATTACTTCGACTACAGCACCCGGGACGGGCGGACTCATGATGATAATGGGCTGGCGGACAAGCTGCTGATTCGCGCCGTCTATGTCCATTACACTGACTTGCCGATAGGAAATATTGTACCCAGCGACTTCCACTGGTCGGTGGATCAGTCCGAGGCGTTTCCCGTACCTTATCGGGGCTGGAGCGTTATCGCCTATAACGGCAATCGCGATCAGGCCAACCATCCGATCGACCGGGGAAAACTGGTCATCGATGACAGCTACCGGGTCAACAACGCGACCGTTTACCTGATGGTGCCCGATACTACCCTGGGGCAGTGGCGGACGCCCGGCGATGCAAGCGGAATGAACCCCGACACCAGGGGATGCTGGGTGGATTCCAACGTTATGAGTGCCTCGAGGCTCGGAATGGTCAATATCAGTGTCCCGCGGCCGGATGATTTTGCCGGGGCCCGCGCGCTTCCGATCATGAGCGTCATGGAGCAAATCTCCGTGGGTGGCTCACTTGGAACAGGCGTCAAATTCTCCGGCTCCATGTCGCTCCTGGCCAACAGCGAAGGCATTCTAGACTTTCTTGATATGAATGGGGACCTCTTCCCCGATATTGTGGGGCCATTCGTCATACAATACACCACTATGACCGGAGGACTGGAAAAAGGGGTCCGTTTTTTCCCGAGTCTGAATGCCGTTCGCCGAAGCGTCAACAACGCCTGGAACTTTGGGGTTGGCTTCGGCATCGAGGGGAACCCGGCAAGAAGCTCCCAATCGGCAAAGGGCGACGTCTCGCCGTCCAGCGGCCGCCATTCTACGGCCAGCACTGCCGGCACGGCCGGTAAGGGCAAAAGCGGCTCTTCGGCGGGCCGCCGTTCCTCGGGCGGCAAGCAGGGCTCTTCCGGAAAACAGGGTAGTCAAATGGCTGAACTGGGCTTCGGCGGCACACTCGGCCGAGGCGATTCGACCGTCGCCCATGACCTGGTGGACATCAATGGAGACGGCCTGCCCGATCTCGTGGTGTTCAATCCCTTGAACTTGATAGTGGCCTTAAACGTCGGCTACGGCTTTGCTCCCCCGGAAGTCTGGGCCGACATGCAACCCTGGGGCAACGTGATCATTGACGAGAGTAATAGTAGTAAATTCGCCTTGGAAGGCAGCTTGGGGTACAACGACGGCATCTATGGGCTTGGCGGCGGCGCATCCTACACGCGCGGCGATAAGTGGACAATAAAGACCCTGGTCGATATCAATGGAGACGGGCTCGTCGATTTCGTCATCCCTGGCTTTAACGGCTTCCTGGTCGCGTTGAACACGGGTGCCGGGTTCGCCGACCCCGTCTTCTGGCGCGGCGGCTGCAACAACCAGATCGCCGCGAGCGCCGACATCACGGTGGGCGGCGGGGCGTTCTTCACGATCGGAATCGGGCCCCTCTGTCTGGCCGGATGCTATATCATCATCAACCCGGGCGGCTTCGTTAATTTCAATATGTCGCGTAGCGAGACGGATTTTAATGACATGAATGGCGACGGGATCGTGGATCACGTCTTCTCCAACAGCGACGGCCGGCTCGACGTGGCGCTCAACCGCACCGGCCGCACGAACCTGCTCAAAAAAGTGAACCGCCCACTCGGCGGGACCATCACGCTCCAATACGAGCGCGACGGCAACACGATTGACTACCCGCCGAGCCGGTGGAACCTCAGCCGGGTTGAACTTTTCGACGGCCACCCCGGCGATGGAGTCGACACTCAAATCACCACCTTTGACTACTCGAATCCCATCTACGAACCGAACGAGCGCGAATCATACGGCTATCGGACCGTCACCGAAGAGCATCGCAATGCCGGCAATGCAGACGCGATCTATCGCACAATAACTCGCACCTATAAGAACGACAATTTTTATAATAAGGGACTCCTTGAGAGAACGTTGCTCCAGGATTCAGCTGGTAACAAGTTTATCGAGCAGGTAAATAGTTATGTGCTCTTCGACATAAACACCGGTGCGCCCATAGTATTCCCCGACAGCACCACCGCCACAGTGTTCCCGCAACTCGTCAAGAGCGAAACATTCTTTTATGAAAGTCAGCCAACGGCCGGTAAGTTTACTTACGTCACATATCGCTACGATTCCTTCGGCAACGTTATCGAATTCTTCGACGCGGGCGACACAGGTGCCGAAGACGACCTGCTGGCCGCCATCAATTATTTCGCCGATCTTAATAGTTACATCGTCGGCAAGCCGAATAGCACTGTCGTATCGAGCAATGGGACCGAGCTGCGGCGGCATGAAGCAGACATCCAGGCCGGAACAGGCGCGGTACGCGAGGTACGACGGTTCCTGGAAGACGGTCAAGCGGCGGTGACTGATCTGGACTACTACCCCAACGGTAACCTGCAGCGCGTCACCGGCCCGCCCAACCTGCATGGTGAGCGCTATGTCATATCTTTAGAGTATGACCCAGAGGTGAAGACTCATATCGTTGCGATTGAAGACAGCTTTGGCTACCGATCCACCACCGCGAGTTATGATCTCATCCATGGCAAGAGAGACGTCATCGCCGACATTAACGGTAACCAGATCGACTACGATTACGATACGTTCGGTCGGCTGCGGGCTATCCGAGGTCCATACCAGACCGGTACCACTGTTGCCACTCTGGAGTTCGAATACCACCCCGAGGCGCCCGTCCCGTGGGCCTTGACGCGGCACATTGACCGCTTCAGGGACATCGCTGACCCGATTGATACGGTAATATTTGCCGATGGCCTGAAACGTGTCCTGCAGACGAAGAAAGATGCGGCCGTTGCTTCAAATCCCGGCGTTACGCCGGAGGACGCCATGATTGTTTCCGGTCGCCTTACGCTCGACTTTATAGGCCGTATCATCGAGCGTTACTACCCGATTACCGAACCATTGGGCACGCCTGGCGTCTTCAATGCAGCATACGACGCTATAGCTCCCACTCGGATTAAATACGACGTTCTGGATCGGCTGACGAAATTCACTTACCCAAACGGCTTGTTTACTACCCGCGAATACGGCTTTGGCGCTGATCGAAACAACATTCTTCAATTCGCAACTTTGGCCACCGACGCTAAGGGGATTCAAAAACATACCTATAGCAACGTCCGCAGCCTTATCACCGATATTCGCGAAACAAACAACAGTGGCGCTGAGGTTATCTGGACCAGCTATGCTTACGATGCCCTGCGACAGATTGTGCGGATTGAAGATGACATGCACAATGTGACCCGGATATCCTATGACAATTTCGGCCGCAGAATCGTCGTTGACAATCCGGACACCGGCAAGATTGAAAACAGGTACGATCTGGCGGGTAACCTGATCGAAAAAATCACCGCCAACCTGCGCAGTGACAGTCAGGCTATTGAGTATGACTATGAATTCAACCGCTTGAAGAACATCGGTTATCCGCTGTTCCTGGATAATAACGTCAGTTATGACTATGGTGAGCCAGGGGCGCCTTTTGACCGTGCAGGCAGAATCGCGCAAGTAACCGATCAATCCGGCACGGAGAAGCGCTTTTACGGAAAGCTTGGCGAGATCGTCAACGAGATCAAGACCGTTGCCAGCGATACCCAGGGTGCAAGCGCCAACTCGCCGGAAGTCTATACCACCAAATACACTTACGACACATGGAACCGACTTCAGAAGCTCATCTATCCTGACAGGGAAGAGGTGACGTATTGCTATGACTCGGGAGGGCTTCTAGCGTCTGCACGGGGCGTAAAGGACGGTTTCCCGACCGAATATATACGACGTTTGGAGTACGACAAATTCAAGCAACAGGTCTACCTTGAAACGTCGAATGACGTGGCCACCCGATATAAATACGACCCGGTTACTCGGCGTCTTGCAAATCTGCGCGCCGGCACCGCGGGCAGTGAACTCTTCCAAAACCTCCATTTTATCTACGACGCTGTTGGCAACATCCTCGAGACTCATAACGATGTGCCGGTACCGCCTCCCAGCCGTTTCGGTGGGCCTGTCTTGCAGAACTACACGTATGATGACTTGCGTCGTCTGATCGAGGCCACAGGTTCTCATAAGTACGCCCCGAACAAGACAGACCGCTACAGCTTTGAAATCAACTACGACACCATTCACAACATCACCGAGAAAACCCAAAGCCATGAGCTGATCCAGCCCAGTAGTCAGCCAGTTCCCCAGCACACGACAAGCTACAGTTGGTCGTACATCTATGATGGACCACAACCTCATGCGCCTACCCATCTGGATGATCGAACTTTCACTTATGATAAAAACGGCAACCAGTTGGGCTGGACTCACGACCAAAATGGCACTCGCAGAACCATCATCTGGGACGAGGAAAACCGTATCCAGTTCATCAACGATAATGGCCACACCAAGGATTACAGGTACAACCATATTGGCGAACGAGTCATCAAGTATGGTCCACAAGGAGAGACGGTATACGTCAACCCATACTTCACCGTGCGCAATCGTAGTGTCGCGACCAAGCACATCTACGCCGGCCTGCTCCGGGTGGCTAGCAAGCTGAGTCCCGGCTTTTTCAACATACGTCCCCCAATCGGATTCCCAGAGGCTAACTTCTTGTATTTCTATCATCCGGATCACCTTGGAAGCTCTATCTACGTAACGGATGTCGATGGAAAGCTATATGAACACCTGCAATACTTCCCGTTCGGGGAAACCTGGGTCGAAGAGAAAAGTAATACACAGCGCACGCCGTATAGATTCACAGCCAAGGAACTCGAAGAGGAGACCGAGCTGTACTACTACGGGGCCAGGTACTACGACCCGAGGACGAGTGTCTGGCAAAATACCGATGATGTTTTTGAGCGTTGCTTATATGGCCTAATAAAGGGCGGTGTTTATGATTCCAAAAATCTCAGCCTTTATGCATATCGCTGCCAGAATCCGATCAAATATATATATTGAAGATATTGGTTGGAGCTTGTCTGGGATGTGTTCACCACTTCACCAAGAATAGTCGATGACCTAGCACCCAAAGACTTACCTGGTGCATCACCACAGCAGTAATGGCGCAATAAATTCTTCGTGTTTATATATTT
>CAYVXD010000084.1:0-17572 GCA_964454265.1 uncultured Candidatus Sumerlaeota bacterium
ATTGCAATACGCCCCTACTTGGCCTTGCTGGAAAAAACTGGATACAGTGATCATGTCAGGTGAAAGATGGACTTCACATCTTTTACCTGCTTTTTTTTATTTTAAAGCGACGTGGACTCCAGGTACCGGCCCCTGCTAGTAACCATGCACAGAGAAAAAATTGCGAGTCGCTAGTAGTGCTCCATCCAAGTTGTTTTGATGAGTAGCGTTCGCCGCGGCGAACGCTACCCATCAAAGCAATATTGAAAGGGCACTAGTGCGGTGCACGCAGGCTAGAAAAGAATTTTCCTAAAGAAACTATTAAAATGTGCGGCTAAGCCGCACTAACCACTACGACACAACGTACACGACGGGAGTAGGGGCGATCCGGTGGGTCGCCCCAACATTTTTAATGCCCCTAAGGCGTATTCGCGTCGTGCCGTCGTGGTTTGATGGGTCTTTTTGTTAGGTGCTCTTAATCTTTTTCCGCAGCAAGCGGTTAGCTAAGCCGTGCAATGGAAAAGCGTAAATCGCACTCCCCGCTTAAAATACTTGAAGAATCATCGCTATACAGAGTTCCAGGAACCTGTGGGGTCAGGTCTCGAAATGTGAAGTTTTGCCACTGAGCATATTTTTTAAACTTGCCCATAAACGTGCCAGCTGGATACACTGTTACGTGTTCTTAGTATAGCAGCACAGAAAATTTTGCGGGGGAAATTAGGATCTGAAGGACGTGTCTTTATGACGGCAAGGCAGGGCAAACAGGCGCTATGGCGACACAGCTTAAAAGTCAGACATTCCGATGTTCACTTAGAAGGATATCCGACAAGTCGAATATAGCAAGTCATACGCCATGGTAAGGAGACAGTAGTATGTCAGATTTCAGAAAAGAGCTGTACCGTCGCTATATAACAACGTTTAAAACCGTCCAGCCTCAGATAGATGACAGTGCTCTTCAATCCTATTGGGCGTGGTGTGAACATAAGTACCTGCCACTCCTGGATGGATTGGATCGGAATGACTCAATACTTGAATTGGGATGTGGCCCTGGCTACATGATGCAATTTCTCAAGAGGCATGGATTCTCAAAAGTAGAGGGTATTGATATTTCGGAGGAACAAATTCGCATAGCTACTAGCCGAGGACTTAATGCTAAAGTTGCAGATGCGTTTGAATATCTGCAATCTTCGGAAAGAACCTTTAATGCGATAATCGCCATTGATTTTGTCGAACACTTTACAAAGGAAGAGTTGATTCGACTCTTTCCAAGTATACACAGAGCTCTGAAAGAAGGCGGCATGTTGATAATACAAACCGTTAACGGTCAGGGAATATTTCCTCATCAGGTGATTTATGGCGATTTGACTCATTTGACCATCTTCACTCCCGCGTCACTTGGGCAAATTCTAAGGTTCGCGGGTTTTGACGAAATTAAATTCCAGGAAACCGGCCCTGTGCCGGAAAATATCAAGGATAAAATCCGGGTAATTTTGTGGAAGCTGATTAAACTGGTGGCAAACACAGTTCGCAGAATAGAGGCAGGAAAAACACAAGAAGTTTGGACTGAAAATATTATCTGTTGCTGCAGGAAACCTTATGCCTGAGCTTCCTCGCCGCCTAACGAGCGTATCTGGCTTCGGTGCTTCGCAGCTGGCAAAGCTCGAGAACGCGAGGCACAATGCCGATCCTGAACATAAAGCAGAGTCTAAACGGTCACTTACTGAGTCACTTACTGTTTAAACGGTCGTGGTGTCGGTCCCCGGATCAGTGGACCAAGGAGGAGAAACAGTACGGTGGAACCTAAAGTTGCGGCTTACGGCTCCTGGAAATCACCGATCACATCGGATCTGATTGTCTCTGAGACAATCGGGCTTGGGCAGATCGCTCTCGATGGCAAAGATGTCTACTGGATCGAGATGCGCCCGGCAGAGGGCGGCCGCTATGTCGTTGTGCGACGCTCACCAGACGGGCAAATAGCTGACGTCACACCACCTCCTTTCAATGTTCGCACGCGAGTGCACGAGTACGGCGGCGGCGCATTCGTCGTCGCGAACGGTACGGTCTACTTCTCAAACTTCACTGATCAACGCATCTACCGTCAGGATCCCGGGTCCGAGCCACGGCCAATTACCCCTGAGGCGGCCCTGCGCTATGCCGATGGCGTCATTGACCGCCGCCGGGGCCGCATGATCTGCGTACGCGAAGACCATACTGATGCGGGAGGCGAAGCGGTCAACACTTTGGTGAGCCTCGATCTTGATGGTAGTGATAGCGGCCAGGTACTGGTCTCGGGAAACGACTTTTGCTCATCGCCGCGGCTCAGCACCGATGGGTCTTGCCTGGCTTGGCTCACGTGGAACCATCCGAATATGCCGTGGGATGGAACCGAGCTGTGGGTCGGCGAGATAAGGAAAGACGGCTCGCTTGGTCGCACCGAGCGAGTGGCGGGCGGCATTGACGAATCTATCTTCCAGCCAGAGTGGTCGCCTGACGGCACCCTGTACTTTGTCTCCGACCGAACCGGCTGGTGGAATCTCTATCGCTGGCGCGATGGGCGGATCGAGCCGCTGTGCGAGATGGAGGCCGAGTTCGGAAGGCCGCAGTGGGGCTTCGCAATGTCCACCTATGCGTTCGAATCAAAGCGTCGCATCATCTGCACCTACACCCAGCAGGGCGCCTGGTACCTGGCGAGTCTCGATACAGCGACCGGCAAGCTCGAGGTAATTGGAACCCCTTACACCTCGATCGGATTTATCCGAGCAGCGCTCGGTTGTGTTGTGTTTCTTGCAGGCTCACCAACTGAACCCACATCCGTCGTCCAGCTTGATACTTCGGGCTTGAGCCCTCAAGGGCGAAGTCTCGCCGCGCGCGAGCTGAAAGTGCTGCGGCGTTCGAGCGAGATCACGATTGAGCCTGAGTATCTGTCGAAGCCACGGGCCGTTGAGTTCCCGACTGAGCACGGGCTTACAGCGCACTCGTTCTTCTACGCGCCAAAGAATCGCGACTACGTGGCCCCAGCTGATGAGCAACCGCCCCTCCTTGTCATGAGCCACGGTGGGCCGACATCAGCAACTTCCAGCACCCTCAACCTGATAATCCAGTATTGGACCAGCCGGGGGATCGCTGTCCTCGATGTGAACTACGGCGGAAGCACCGGGTACGGCCGCGCATATCGTCAGCGGCTCCAGGGCCAGTGGGGCGTCGTGGACGTGGACGACTGCGTGAACGGCGCACGTTACCTTGTCGAGCGCGGTGAGGTTGACGGTGATCGTCTCGCCATCAGAGGAGGGAGCGCGGGCGGCTACACGACTCTGTGCGTGCTCACCTTGCGCGATGTCTTCAAGGCCGGGGCAAGCTACTACGGCATAAGCGATCTGGAAGCCTTGACCACAGAGACGCACAAGTTCGAGTCGCGCTACCTGGATCGGCTGATCGGGCCATATCCTGAACGCCGCGACGTCTACCGGGAACGCTCGCCGATCAACTTCATCGAGCGGCTGTCGTGTCCAGTGATCTTCTTTCAGGGACTCGAGGACAAAGTAGTCCTCCCCAACCAGGCGGAGATGATGGTCGAAGCACTACGGGCGAAGGGGCTGCCTGTTGCGTATGTCCCGTTCGAAGGCGAGCAACACGGCTTCCGCCGCGCCGAGAACATCAAGCGTGCGCTTGATGCTGAGCTCTACTTTTACGCAAAGATCTTCGCCTTCGAGCTGGCCGACCCAGTCGAGCCGGTACCAATCGAGAACCTTTAGAGAGATTATTGCTCTGTTGAAAACCTCTAGGTGCACGAATTACAATATGTTTCGCCCTTACAGGGCTGGTGTAATGGGGGAGAATTTCATTGTCCCAGGGCGGCGCCCTGGGCTTATATATGATGCCCTTTTAGGGCAAGATATAACCTCGATCCAGCGCCAAGGGCGCGCAAGATAAGAGCCTAGGGCAACGCCCTGGGTAAAGGTTGATAAACAATCAACAATAAGCCCTGAAAGGGCGCGACATAGTCTGAGGGAGGCTAAAACGAACATTGTCATCCGGGTACATGTAGGTTTTCAACGGAGCAAGAGATTATCAAAGTGTGCGCCTAAGGCGCATTAACCACTACGACACAACGTACACGACGCTAGTAGGGGCGACCCGGCGGGTCGCCCCAACATTCTCTTTCCCGGGTAGCGACTCCTCAGATGTAGCCGACGAACAGCAGTAAATGGAAGATGCTGGACGATGGACTCTGAGATGCAGTATAACATGGTCCGTATTACACTTAACACTGGCTTTGCTGCTCACTGCGTTTGCCCTGACCGGAAACGCTTGGCGATATCATGCTCATTTATGCTGCACTTGCTATCCGACGCATGAGCCAATGTGAGTCCAAGGAGAAAGACCATGAGTTTTGAAAAGTCAAATCTCATTGAGAGGTTTATGCATGTCCTTTTTATGAATAGACTATTCAGTTTTATCTACAGGAAATACGCTGACAGTCTTGGCCTGAAAGGGAATGAGAAGGTTCTTGATTTCGGGTCGGGTTCAGGTGCCCTGAGCAAGCATATTGCCCCGATTTTGTTGAAAGGCGGCGGTCGGTTGACATGCATCGATATTTCCGAGATATGGATTCCCATAGCAAAGAAATGGCTTAAGAAATACCCCAATGTTGAGTTTAAACTCGGCGATATTTCGAGACTGAATATTGAAGAGGGCTCTTTTGACGTCATTGTTATTCACTTTATGCTACATGATACTGAACGTGATCTGAGACAGAATACGGTCAAGGCATTGTCACGCACATTGAAAGATACGGGCAGACTCTTTATTAGGGAACCCACGAAAGAAAGTCACGGCATTCCCGCAGAAGAAATAAGAGAGTTAATGACCAAAAGTGGATTGAAGGAAATTGATTTTAAAATAACTAAAAAAATGCTTGGGAGACCAATGTATGCAGGAGTATTTGGGAAAAGAACTTAGGTACAAACAATTTCTATAAAATATTAGACGCTGTTTATTCACTCTTGTATCAGTTTACCTAATAGATTATTAATGCTTCGTCCTGCAGGATGCGGGGGCTATCCAAATCTCTTCGGCTTTTCACAAAGCCCGGAAACGTTAGGCATAATCCCTAGATTAAGAAGAGGATTATGGAATTCTTGATCATATTGAGCATAGTTGGAGTTCTGGCTGGGATGCTGGGAGGTTTACTTGGAATTGGCGGAGGTATTCTCCTTATGCCTATTCTTCGTTTCTTTGTTGGTTTATCTCCAGCCTATGCTGCCGGAACCTGTATCGTAGCCGTATTTTTTACAACTCTAGGGGGAAGTGTCAGGCATTATAAACTGGGACATATAAACATCAGGTCCCTCATTCCGGTAATCGTAGCAGGAGCAGTCTCAACCATTGTCTTTTCTTTGATTTTTCTATATTTTACCAAGCAAGGAAAATGGTTAGACCTGGGGACAGGATTAGTATTTTGCCTTGTATCTCTGCGAATGATTGTAGAAGGATTGTTAGACTTGGTCGGGAAAAAAGTTAAGGAAGCTATCGCAAGTGAAATACGAGGTTCGCTATTAGGGAAAGTCGCCATTGGGGGTTCTGCTGGAATCCTCCCAGGACTCTTAGGAATAGGCACAGGTGCCATCCTGGTGCCTGCATTTGCCTTTGTCTTAAAAGCTCCGATACACATTGCTATAGGTTCCTCATTAGCCTGCTTTTCAATGAATGCTTTTTTGAGCTCGATATTCAAAATCTTACAAGGATTTATAAACATAGAAGCAGTGCTACCCCTATGTCTTGGCACGCTAATCGGCTCAAACATCGGAGCAATATTGAACAAACGCTTCCCATCACCCGTTCTCAAGATAATGTTTGGTATGGTTTTTACCTATGTTGCATTAAAATACATTCTGCTCTTTTTTGCAGGGTAGTAAAGAGATGCGCGGTGTCCTGGTTCACCGCCACATCAGTAATGGCGCATAACATAACTTTTAAAAAGCTTATTTTTAGGTGTGCTACTGTTCTTGTGTATTTTTTCGATTAAGAAGAAGGAAAACAGTTCATAATTTTTCGCACTTTGGCAACATTCCTTCGTGTGCTTCGTGGTGATCAGCTTTGATTATTGGTTTACCACGAAGGTCACGAAGGCCACGAAGATTTTTGGCTATGATTCATTTTATGAGCCATATCAAATGTGGTGGTGTCCTAGTCTGATTTGTTATGTTCTATTTGCTTCTCGCAGAGGACGTTATATTTAGTGCCCTTCCTAATGCTTTTGGCTGACCAAAAGGCGGCAGGATTGCTTTTCTTCATTGCAATGTTAGTTTTTGTAGGGGCGACCCGCCGCGGTGGGTCGCCCATGGGCGGGGTAACCCCGCCCCTACGTTCTGACCCCAGGGATTATCCGTTATTGGGTTGAGTTTCATTGTAAAATAGTCTGTCTGTGTATATCTGTGGCATTCTTCAATCAAAACAGGACACAGGGAAGAAATGAACAAACCGCGTGAAACATCTATTTTAGAAGGCTCAAGAATTAAACTAACAGAAATAATTAGAAAAAACGGATTATTCGATGTTAGCGTATCTGTTTTGGTAAAAACCCTGACCCCCCAAGAAGCCATCGGAGAACCGGGAAGAAGGGATTTCCCGATTATTATAGGCAAGGAAAGGGTTATCGAGGCACAAGTGCTTACTGCCAAAGCACATGCATTTACCGATTCTCCAGGAGAATTTGTAGGCAGGTTAAGAGAGATAGTAGATTTTCCCCTCACATCGAACAGAGAGCGAGCCATCTATATTGCTACGCTGAACGCTGTGCTCAAATATCTCAGTCTTACAGAGAAAACACTGCATTGTAAGGATGAAGATCCTGAGAGATGTGCGAAAGAAATAGCTTCTCACCTTCTCCAGAAATGGGGAAAAGCTAAAGTGGGACTGATCGGTTTAAATCCGGCCATCGCTGAAATGCTGGTCAATACATTCGGTGAGGCAAATGTTAAAATCACTGACCTTAATAAACAAACCATTAGTTCCTTGAAATACGGGGTAGAAATCTGGGATGGCAGCGAAATGGCCGAGAAGTTGATCAAGCAATCAGATGTAATCGTTATCACAGGGACCACATTGGTAAACGGTACCTTTGACTACATAATGAATTGCATCCAGAATAATAGAAAAGATTATCTTACTTATGGCGTAACAGGAGCGGGTATTTGCAGTTTGATGGGACTGAACAGAATTTGTCCGTATGGAAGAAACGATTAAGACATACCGAATAGCAGCCCCCAGGCATAACATTAAGAAAGACTCATAGCGACACTAGGCCTTTGCGGTACGCGGAATATTTCCGTCCTCTGGCAGGTTCATCCGCCTCAGGCGCGCTCACCCAAATTTCCTTACAGCCACCAATTAGTCGAGGCGCTGAAGCTATTAAGCGAGAAGGAAAGGCGATGGTGGTATTGCTAGCGTAGTCTGGGTTGATAGTGTCTTATACAAAAAGATCTCCGACATGTTCTCACCCGGTCAAAAAGTGGCGACAGAAAAAGACGTACAGACTATGGAAGA
The DNA here is from genome assembly GCA_964454265.1 of uncultured Candidatus Sumerlaeota bacterium. Classification (GTDB taxonomy): domain Bacteria; phylum Sumerlaeota; class Sumerlaeia; order MWCT01; family JAUWMI01; genus JAUWMI01. Next base: position 7,525 of record CAYVXD010000084.1, read on the forward strand.
ATTGAAGAGCTTTCTGGGAAGGTGAGGAATCTCTTTCAAAAATGGGGACAGAGACGCTGTCCGAGAATAGCGAGTCGTGTGGTTTTTGGAGTGCGAAAGCGACAGCTTTCGCTTTGGCTTGTGGAAGCGATAGCTTCCACCCTGAAAAATACCTTTGGCTTTTAGATACTTTCAGAAAGCACCAGCTGGCGCTCGTGCTAAACAAAGCGGTAGTTGGCACTACCGCACTCCAAAGATCTCGCGGTACGCATCATTGTCGGATAGCCACACAGACGGTATCTTCTTGGAATGCGTAACCTATTATGCCTAATACTATTACGAGACATGAAATATGTTACCTGTCCCCTATTTGTAGTCCCCCTATTTGTACAGAAGCAGCCCCAAAGGGGCCATATATACAAGCCCAGTGCGCAGCGCTGGGTTATCAGAGCCAACGTCCCACAACATCCCAAGCCCTGAAAGGGCGTAATATTCTCAATCGCTGGTTAATGACTGGGGCATGAATCTTTCGTGTGTTTAAAGATTATTCCGCCCCATTCAGGGCTGGTAGAGGGGAATAATTTAACCTTAAACCCAGCGCTGCGCACTGGGCTATTCTATTCCGTTCCTTCGGAACTTAAAAGTTTTCTGCGTTTTGAATTTTGTGTATCCCGTACATCCCCAGACATACCGCCCGAGAACAGACGAATAGCGGTTAATCTTGTCAATCTTGTAAATCCTGTCTAAAAAAATATGGGTGAAGGGAAAAAAGGGAACAGACGGTATTTTTTATGGGGTCCCTAACAAATTGAACATCTCAAGAGTCCATAACAAAACGAAATATCAAAATCAGACGGCACACGCCGTGCCATATTAAGCATTTGCATTTGTAGGGGCGACCCGCCGAGGCGGGTGGTCGCCTTTACAGCTCTCGGTTAGCGACGTCGGCTGGAGTGAATTGTCGACCTCATTTCTTCTCCAATACCATCAACGCCCTAGCCGGGGCCTCGGATGACGGCATCTTCTTGCGCATCTTAAGGTAGAGGTCCTTTAGTTCATTTGTCAGCCCAGCTTCTCCCAGATGCTCCAAACCATCGATCTGGGACGGATTCAGGTTAGCAACTCGTCTCCATATACGCATAGCATCGGTTGTTGCGCCGGCTTTTGCCGCCGTCACAGCCACTCTGGAATACCATTCCGGCAACTCCTTTGGCGTTAGCCTCTTGCCTGCCTCCGGAAATGCTTCCTCTGCGTGTTTCCAGTCACCCGTGTCCAGGTATGATAGAAACAACGTGAACCCAGCCCGTTCTTTCAGTTCTTTGTCGTCAGCATTCTCAACCGCGTGCTTGAGCAGTGGAATCGAGCGTTTGGGGAAATTCATACGGTTCATGATCCACCCAAGCGTACGCGCGCGACTGGGGTCCTTCCCGATCGCAAGCTCCTCCGCGTGGCTGAAATGCGTATCGAGGTCGTCTCGCTTGGCGCTCTCCAACAACCCCATTAGAAGGCGTTCTTCTGTGTACTCCCATTTCGGCCGGTTCCCGAGCCAGTTCCACAGCACTGGATCATCAGCGCTGATCTGCTTCTCGAAGTCAAAAGCCAACAAATTTGCCGCCTTCTTGGCCGACCCCGACGTTGCGGGGGCTTGTTCGATCTCTTTCCGGAGAAGCACTACGGCTTCGTCTATCCGCTTCTGCCGCGCCAGAAAATGGGCGTAATCCGTGAGTAGCCAACTGCGCCAGTCTACGTGCCCCAAGTAATGGCGTTCAGGCTCCTCAGGCTGTGGTGTCGTCAGCGCCAGCCCCTTCAGGAGTGCTTCCTCTTCTTGGGCGGGTTCATTCCGACCCCGATAGTATTGGGCCCGTTTCTGCCAATACCTAGGATCGTCTTCGGATTTCTTTTCATCCTCCTTGATTCGCCCCTCAATGATCCGCTGACCACTCGCCGCTTGCACTTGCCCAGCGAACAATGCGTTGAGACCAAGATTATGCTTCTCCCGAATGTCCGCCGCCTCCACCATCCACTTCTGCGCCTGGTCGTTCTCTCCAAGCTCGAGCAGGCACTCGGCCAATCCCTCTCGCGTGTGCGCGGCAAACATGACCCGCACTCTCTTCTGCGGGACGCGTGCCGCGCACATCATTCCGAGTTTCCGGATCTCCTCTTCGGTGAGCTCCGTGTTGATCGCCTGTCTGTAAAATACCGCCGCTGTCTGCCACTCCTTCAATCTCTTGAGCCGCGAGGCGATCTCCTCGGCTTCTGTTGCGAGCCTGGGTTTTACGCTCTCAGCCATCCACGATAGATTCCACATTTCCTTCCCGGTATGACGGGCATAGATCAGCGCGTCCAGCAACGCAACAGCGCCTTCGATGTCTTGCGGATTCTTGCGCACACTATCCGACAGTTCTTTCACCAATCCTTCACCCCGGCCGTGTCTTATGTTGAAGCGCAGACGCTCCTTGAGCCAGAAGTGTTGGCTTCCTTTTGGCCGGCTGGCCAACCACTTGTCCACCTTCTCAACTGTCCAACCAGAGTTCAGAAAATGTTTCAACAGGCGGTTATCCACCGCCATCTCAGAAATATTGTCCGCAAACACTTCGACAGTTGCCTTTGCCACGTTCCACGCACCAAGGTTGTCGCAAGCATCGTAGTAAATGCTTGATACCTGGTAGTTATTCAGCCGCGGGGCCAGGTCCTTGAGTTCTCGCAGTGCTTCAATCGCTTCTCTGTCCATACGCGCACGCATAAGCACGCTCACCTTCAATATCGCCCCTTGAGCGTTCGCCGGTTTTGATTTGCAAACGCTTGCCGCAAGCTCGGCGATATCTGTTTCTTGTTTCATCAACATGTCAGAGAGATGGCGTTGCGCTTTCCACCAATCTGGTCGTTCTTCGCCAGAGCAAATGCCCACAGCAAGCATCAGGATCCCAGCAATCAGAAATATGGCACAGAGTCTATTGTGCAAGATTCGCACTTTCATGAGCATTCTCCTGAGCTACGCCAATATTGATTATCTGGGAAAAATTGGGTACAGTCCACGCGCTCGTTCCTCGCTTGGGACAGTCCCCAATTTCTCTCTCCCGTATTTCAAATGTTACTAAGTACAAGCCTTACTATTATACGTTCTGAACTATAAAACACAAATGCGCGCCTATACGGTTTAGACAACGCTTTTCCTGCTTTTTCAATCAGTCTAAATTTGCTCTCATAGTATCGTGCGATTTATTGCAAATTATGCCAACATAGTCAAGGTAAAATTCTTAGTAAACGGTTAAGAAACTAAGCCGTGGCGGTCGCATATGCGAAAAATTCTAGGGCCTTTTTTCAAATTTAAAGATTGCTTGTGACCAACAAGAGGTCGTAGTAAACCGTATGCGATTTCATCCGCCGAAGCCTGGCGAATGCGGATGAAATTGCACGTTCTGAAAGGTTTAGGAGGGGAGCGCGACGGCTAATGCGCCACGGCAGGGCGGGGACGGCTCTGGTTTGGTGCGCCTCTGTTAAAAAAAGAAGCATCTCGCGCAAAGGCGCAAAGACGCAAAGAAAACCAGAACTTGGCGATCTTGGCGGCTTGGCGCGATATAAAAATCTGTATTGGTGTTACTCTTCGACGGATTAAAATCTTACACAAAGCCACAAAGTCACGAAGAAATAGAGATCGTAGGGGGCGTATGGCAATACGCCCTTGCAACTCGCAGGGAAAGGTTTAGGAGGGGAGCGCGAGGGGTGACCCGCCGCGGCGGGGCCCCCTAGCACTATTTAACAAAAGATGTCCCATCAGGAGTCAAATTTGCAGGAACCTTTTTGATAACCGGTTGTCAGAATGGGTAAACACCTTATCGGAGGCAGGAAAATGAACCGTACTCTGAGGATCTCTCTAATCCTGGCTGTGATTTTCAGCATGCTCTGCGCAGTTCAGGCACAGCAACCCACTGAACAGCCCACAGCGGGCAAAACCGGCGCCGAGTCGCTCCCTATTACCCAAGGAGATTTGCGCGCCTACGACGATGACGGCAAAGAGCTTACCTTTCCCCTCAAACACACCCGCGTGAACGCCGAAATCTCCGGTTTCATCGCCAAGGTCATGGTTACCCAGATATTCGAAAACCCCTACGACAAACCCATCGAGGCCATCTATGTCTTTCCGCTTCCGCAGGACGCCGCAGTAGAAGAAATGGTGATGCAGGTCGGCGACAGGGTAACGGTTGGCGAGGTGCACCGTCGCGAAGAGGCGCGTCTCATTTACGAAATCGCCAAAGCAAGAGGCAAAGTGGCAAGTCTCCTCGAGCAGGAGCGCCCGAACATTTTTACCCAATCGGTCGCCAATATCCGCCCCGGCGACGAAGTCTGGATCACTATCTGCTATACTGAGCTGCTTATATACGATAAGGGTGCTTACGAATTCAATTTCCCCATGGTCGTTGGGCCGCGTTACATGCCGGGCTCCGCTGTCGGAAAACAGGGCACAGGCTGGTCGCCCGACACCACCGCGGTGCCGGATGCTTCCCGCATTTCCCCGCCAGTGCTCAAGCCCGGGTACCGCAGCGGGCATGATATTGATCTGGAAGTAACAATAGATGCTGGTGTCGCGATTCAAAATCTTGCCTCCAAGTCACACAAGATTGACATTCTGGAACAGTCTGGAAGCCGCGCGGCACTGCGTCTTGCCCCGGACGACACCATACCGAATAAAGACTTTACTTTGCGCTACGAAGTGGCAGGAGAAAAGCCCCAAATGGCGCTGCTCACCCATCGTAGCGGCTTCGGCGGCTACTTCTTGCTGATGATTCAGCCCCAGGTCGAGCCCACCGGCGCGGATTTGATTCCCCGCGAAGTGGTGTTCGTGCTTGATGTATCCGGCTCAATGAGTGGTCTTCCAATTGAGAAATCCAAGGAAGTGGTGAAAAAGTCGCTGGATGGCCTGGCCCCGGACGATACCTTTCGCATAATTACCTTCTCCGGCTCAGCCCAGGTTATGTCAGAAGAAGCCCTCCCGAACACCCCGGAAAACATTCAGCGTGCAAAGGAATTTATTGATCAGCAGCGTGGCGGCGGCGGCACGGAAATGCTTAAAGGCGTGCAAGCCGCAATGTCGGCGCCGCTCGATCCTGCCTACATGCGCATCGTTGTCTTTCTCACTGACGGCTACATCGGCAACGAAACGCAGATTCTCGCTGCAATTGAGGAAAAACTCGGCCCCTCGCGCGTGTTTTCTTTCGGCATCGGCTCGTCGGTTAATCGCTACCTGATTCAGAGAATGGCCGAAGTCGGACGCGGCGAGGCGCAGTTCGTGCGTCAGGACCAAGACCCCGAAAAAGCAGTCCAGCGTTTCGTCGAGCGCATCCAGAAACCGTGCCTCATGGATATCGAGATCGAGTGGGGCGGATTGCAAGCGCTGGACGTGTATCCTTCGCGCGTACCCGACCTCTTCGCTGCACAGCCGGTTTTCCTGGTCGGTCGCTATGAAAATTCCGGCAGCTCAGTTGTAACGTTGCGCGGCACCGTAGCGGGCCAACCCTTTGAGCAGCACGTAGACGTCTTGTTCCCTGATTGGCAGGGAGAAAATAGCGCGCTGACATCGCTATGGGCAAGGATGCAGATAAAAGAACTCATGGCGAAACAGTTCAAAGGCGAAATTCCGGAGATCGTCGAGCAAATCACCAATCTGGCGCTCGATTACCACTTGATGTCGCAATATACCTCTTTTGTTGCCGTGGACGACGCTACCGAAGATCTCTCTCTCGAAGAGCCGATCACCGTCACGCAACCTTTGCCTATGCCGGAAGGCGTTAGCTTCGAGGGCATTTTCGGCCCTCAAGGCGAAGGTGGCATCACGCATGGTTTTGGTGAATACCTTGCGAGAGAAGAAGCCTATCTCGGTGATAAGGTGCAAGATTTTGGCCTTATAGCAAATGCCCCCATGAGCGCTGGCATCCCCATGAGGAACAAGAGGATGCTTGCTACCGCGCTTGCTCCTTACCCCACGCCAGCACCACCCGTACCTGCAAGTCTTGCCTATCCAGCATCAGTGCCACCTGCTGCAGGAGCGACGAAAGCAAGCTATTCACTCTATGCTCCTTCCATGGGCACGGTATCACGCGGAGAGGTAAGGAGAGCAAGGCCTGCTGCTCAAGTTGAAGCGCTGGCAGCAGTTGACCGTGTGGTCAATGGCTCTTTTATCGCACCCCGGGAAACCGCTGGCAATGTTTTCTACTTCCAAGATGCGTTTGAGTTTGTCGATCTTGAAAGAGCAGGGAAGCCCGTACAAACCCTGGGCAACGATTGGAGGAAATTGGCGGAAGAAGACAAGGGGCGCTTCGACAAATTGCAGCAGCTGATTGCGAATGCCGCCCAGGCAAAGCCTGAAGACCTTACCGCCACAACAATGGAGCTGCTCACGAGCCCTGAAGAACACCTCCAGCGCATCGGCCTCGCGTTGGTTCTGTCCAAAGATGTGGATGACAAGATCAAAAAAGACAAGGCCCTGATCAACACTGTCAACAAGATAAGCGGCAAAGCAGACGATTTAGAAACCAGAGTGCTAAGTCTTTCCGCACTGCATAAAATGAACCCTCAGAAGGCGGATGCGGCGCTGCGCTCAGCTGCAAAAAGCAAGGATCCTAACGTGCGCCTGCTCGCCCTTCAGCTGGCTCACCAATGGGAATCTCCGGTTGCGCGCGATCTCTATCTGCGCGGAACAAAAGACACCGACCCTGGCGTGCGCTTGTTGGCCGCAGTCGGGCTGTCAACCGGCACGTTGACAACCGAAGGCCGCACAGCGCTTAGAAACCTCATCTCCGACCCGAAGGACGAAGTCTCTGCCGCTGCCCTCTGGTCGCTCGGCACAGTGCGAAAAGATACGGTTATCCTGGCGCCATGTGTGAAAAAACTCCTGAACGACGAGCTTACCTCATTCCCATTATCCATGGTGCAGGCTGCTGTGGTTTACAAAAAGATATGGGAAGATAAGAATCTCAAAATACCGGTCGGAGGAATGTCGCCAAAAGACGTATGGATTGGCGTAATCAAGCGCACCGCGAAGAAACAGGAAGCCCCAAACGCCATCGCCGCACGCGAAGCACTTCGCCTCATTGCCCTCGCCGCTCTGGAAAACGACAAAACATGGTACTACGATACGAGCAAAGAGGTTTTCGAAGCCGTGAAGTCCTGTCTCGCGGATGAGTCCGAAAACGTGCGACTCACCGCAATCTCCGGCATCGGGCGCTTTGGCGAACGGTCAGTACCCATATGGCTGGAGGTGCTCACCAACACTGACAAGTGGACTCAGGCAGACGTGATCGAAGGGGCACTCGGCAAATTAGTGGCAGTAGCTGGCGAGAAGAAACCTGAAGATATACTTTTCGAGCGCGCACTTTCCGACAAGATTCGTTCGCTTCTTGAATCAGAAAAGATGAGCGATGCGCGGTACAATGCAGTTCGCGCAGCCGCGCTGGAGGCACTGATCACGCTCGACGCCGCACCTCCGGCTACCGATCTGGAGAAAAGTGTACTCGGCGACAGATTCTGGCGCGTAAGAAGAGCGGCTCTCCTCGGCCTGGCAAAAGAAAAGAAAGCACTCGCGCTCCCTGTTTTGATCCGCGCACTCGACGACCGCTCCCCAGCAGTGCGCGCCGTCGCAGTCGGCACCATTGCCCTCGTCACAGCACCGCGAGAAGTGAGCGAGAAGAAATGGGACGAGCTCCTTGCCGCACCAACGCCCATCACCATGCGCAAACAACTCGCTGCCCTTGGTTTTTCCGAAACCCTGCTCCAGTCGCGCACTTCAGAGGTAATCGTCGCCTTCGAGCCGAACATAAAGAAAATTGCAGCCACCGACGTACTCAAGCGAGACAAGGATTTCCAGCAACGCCTCTCATCCACCCTGGCTACCGCAAAAGGCAAACGCTCTGTGAAATAAGCTGGAATTCTGAATGAGAGAAATGCGAGGGGAATTCGCCTAGGCGAATTGCCCCTCGCACTCCCCTCCTAAACCTTTCATTATGAAAGCCGCAGAGGGATAGGGGTTTGGGGGAAGGGGTGGACAGGTTCGCCTTTGGCGGTTCTGTTCGCCTTAAGCGAAATCGCGGTGGCCTGCCCTTCCCCCAGGGCATTGTTAATTACAAACAGCCACGTCGGATTGCCCATTGACTGTTGCATTTTGCTACCACCAGGGCAGGTACAAGACCTGTCCCTACAATTGCGTAACAAACCTGGCTTATGGCACACTTTTCAGCGAGCCAGGCGATAGTGTGCAGAGTACGCCCTGCCAGCACTTTTTAGTAGACTTCCTGTCACTTCTTGAGAATCATGCAACCTGGTAGTTGAGAGGCAAATTTTAAATTATTAGAAAGGAGATTTGATCATGAAGTTCTTAAAGCCCTGCTTGTACGTTCTTCTAATCGCCGCATTAGCTCTGCTGGCGGCGAGTTGTACGAGTGAGAAGACAGAGCCAGGAGCGTCTGCACCGTCCGCTGAACAGGTCACCATCGAAGTTCCGACAATGCTCGATGGGGCCTTGGTCACGATAGTCGTCGGCGATATGTCGGGCTTGATCGACAAAGCCGGCGTGCTGGCCGCTAAGGTGGCACCTGGCATGGACGCCGCTGGAATTAAAGCCAAGCTCGGGACGATGTTTAACGATACTGAGATAGAGTCATCGTTTCCGCCCGGATCAGGCATGGTTCTGGCCGTGCTTGAAAGTGCGGGAGCGGTAACTATGGCGGAGATCAACCCCGAGGTTGCCGACGCTTACGTTCAAAAACTTGCCGAGCAAGGTGCTGCCGCTGAAGCGGTTGGTGGCGTGCTCTTGATTGGCGCTAACCAAGAAGGCCTTACCGCAGCAAAGGGTATACTGGACGAAGTCAACAAGAACATGCTCGCCGGTGCGGGAAAGCCCACCGTTGAGGTGACGGTGAATCTGCCGAAGATCTGTGAGCGTTACGACGAGCAGATCCAGCAATCGATACAGACTCTCCCGGCGATGCTTGGCATGATTCAGTCAGCCGGCGGTACTGGGCAACAGACTCCGGAAACGATGCAAAACATGGTCCGCATCCTCGAAGGGGAGATACGGACGATCTATCACCTGGCAAAACAGGTCGAACTCCTTCACTTCAACCTTGAACCTCGAGACAACGGCCTCCGTATCAACAAAACCGTTGTGTCGCTTCCCGGTACCGACCTTGCCGCATTGCTCAATGCGCCGGTAGCACCATTTCCAGAAGACTTGATGAAGATACTTCCCGGCAAAGGAGCGATGCGTGGCGCATATTCTTTAAATATGGAAGCCTTTACCGATTTCGCGGAAAAAGTGGCAAACGCCATCTTTGACCAGATGAACATCACCGGCAGCGAGCGCGAGTTTATCAACTGGATGAAAAAATCTGTCACGGTGTATTCTGGTGATGGCATTGCCATGGACATGATGATACCCGGCGCTACGATGATGAGCGGTTCGTTCATTATGGAAAGCAAAGATCCCGATGCTTTCCTGAAGTTCTTGGAATCTATGGAGGAAGAATTCGAAACCAGCGGCCTCGCCACGTTCTATGAATCCATGGGTATGCCGATGAAATTCGAAGTTATTAAAGACGTCCGCGAGCACAATGGCGTGGCGATCCACGTGATGAAAATGGACATGCAAATGACGAATATACCGGCTGCCGAAGCCGAAAGAATGCGCGAACTGATTGGCGAAATGGCCTATGATATCGCAATCCTCGACGATGCGGTGGTTTATACAATGGGAGCGCAATCGATCGAAGAGCTCATCGACGCCGCGAAGGCCGGGACCAATCCCGAAGCCAGGCCCCTTGCAGCGCAAAGCGTATTCGCGCCGGGCGCCAAAGCCTACTTCGATATTGGTATCGGCGAGCTGGTCAATCTCATGGCAAAATCAGTAGCTATGAGCATGCCTTCGGATAAGCCAAATCCTTTAATGGGAATCGCAGCTATGTTTAAGGACATGGAGCCGGTTACGCTGGCGGCTTATCTTTGGCAAGGAAAGATCAGGGTAAGCCTGATGATACCGATCAGCCTGTTTGAAAAAATCGGTCAGGCCGTTCAAGGAATG
>CAYVXD010000085.1:0-17493 GCA_964454265.1 uncultured Candidatus Sumerlaeota bacterium
CGCCCTGGGTAAAGGTTGATACACAATCAACGATAAGCCCTGAAAGGGCGCGATATAATCTTAGTAGTAAAGCGTCCACTGCTCGTCCTTGACTTCAGTTCTGGCATACAGGGCCTTGATCGAGACCACCTTGAGGCCGCCAAATCCTGCGGCCGCGAGCACGTTATCGCCAATACGTGCGAGGCCGTGCATCGTTCCCCTGTGGCCGAAGCGATAGTGCGCGAGAAGCACCGGACGGCGTTTGTCGGTAGTATCAATCACCCCCAAGCCAGCTGTATCGTCAGCCACCAGTGCCAGTGTATCGGTCAGGGGAAGTACATCGTTTGCGAAGTAGGTAGCGCAGCGGCCAACAAGAACGGGCATACTCGGTGTGTGAATGTCAATAATCGCCACGCCATAGTCTGCGCACGCAACATAAAGGTAATGGCCTTCAATAGCCAGTTTCATCGGGCGATACACGGGGATTGTGTTTAGCCAGACCGGATTCTGCGGGTCAGTTATATCAAATGTCAGCACCCCCTCAAATTCATCCGCCGCAAACGCAACGCCATCCTTCAAAGCAACGTCCCATACCGTATCGCCTGGAGAGCTCTGCCCCAGTAAGGTAACGCCACCCAGGGCGTCATTCTCCAGGATTTTCATGCCAAATATCCCACAGGCGAGAAAAATGCGTTGAGCATCCAGCGTCACACCACGTGGATTACCGCTCTCGCCCCAGAAGCGCCCGCTGAGAACCGGCAGGTAGGGATTCGATACATTGACGATGACCAATCCACCCGATTCGTCGCACAAAAATGCCAGGTCGCCATTTGTGGCGAGATCTCGGCAGGCATAGTCACTGTACGAGCTACACAGAAATGGGGCTGTGGGCTGCACGACATCAACAACATGTAGCCCACCGAAATCCGCAGCCACGTACGCATAGTCGTCCCACGTGACGACGCTCATAGCATAGCTAGGCAGGGAAATTTCTCCCACAAGTTTTAGAGACGCATAATCCTTGAGGCACAGCGCTGCCCAGCCTTTTTCGCCATGCGCAGCAAAGAGCGTTTGCTCATTCTTAGCCATGGCCCAGATCGGCCAGGCAGTGTCGCAGCTACCAATCAATTGGGGATACCTGGGCGAACCAGTATCATAGATTCGCACATTCCTGCCACCCACAAATGCAAAGTCTCCCTCAGTGACAATGGCGTACGCGGGCTCTGCGTTTTGTTCCGCCAGCAGTGATGGCGCTCCAGGCGTGGAGATGTCAATAATCTGGAATCCCGATTCACCATTAGCCAGGTATGCCAGCGTATCAGCGATGTGTATTGCGCAAGCAAAGCCTTCGGTTGGATAGGTTGTCATGAGTCGTGGAGCATACGGGTTCTCAATATTCACAATACTCAGGCCACCGCGGCCAGAAGCTACGTATGCATAGCCACGGCTGACGCTAATATCGAACGCCAGGCCGGGAAGAGGAAGGCGAGCAATGATATTCGCAGAATAGGGATTATAGCAGTCCACCACATACAGGCCATTGTAGGCGCATGCCAGATAGAGAAAACGTCCGTCAATGACTGCATCGTAGACAAAACCGGGGATCTTAATCTGGCGGATCAGTTGAGGACTTTGCGGGGTGCTAATATCAATGATCAACGCACCCGCGCCAGCATTTGCGCAATACGCGTAGCGCCCCTGAATACTCAGCTTGCGTAACTCGTCATCGCTTTGATACGTTCCCACCAGCTCAGGATTCACAGAGTTCGCGATGTTGAAAATCTGCAACGCACCGTTTGAGTCTGCCAGAAAGGCCAGAGATTCCTGGATTACGATATCCGTAACGGCACTGGCACTATGATGCAGCGCCGCAACTCGGGGAACCTGGGCCAGGGCCGCTGCATGGAGCTGTACCAGAAGGAGAATCAAGAACAGCTGAATAGGTTTTCGTTGCCGCACGAGCATATCGCTTTGACTCCGTAGCCCGTCTTCACGTTGAACAAAATTACCCCGACGGCCTATTTCTACCCTCTGGCTATTCAAGAGCAATCAGACGCCCGTCACCAGGCGGAAGCTCATAGTCAAAGATAATACCTGAGTCAGTCGCTTGAAATGGAATCAAGCGACTCTGCAAGAGATCGCGCACGTGGATAATCCCCCGTTGCGTAACCGTGACCTGTGGAAACGTCCGGTGCAGACAATCGGTATTGACGAGGAAGATATAGAGATTCCCTGTAGAATCCACCAGCGTCTGGACAACGTGTGATCCTGTGACGCTGGCCTGATTTTCGACACGCGTGAGATCGAGCAGGATTGGCTCGAGTTGTCTGATCTCCTCATTCAAGCGAGCCGCAGCCTCCATCCGCGCTGTCGGTGCGTTATCCAGCGTCAGCAATCCTTTCACCACTCCCGATGTTTGATACATAAAGTAGAAGATCCCTTTGGCGCCGTGGGCCAATGCAAGAAAGGCCATGCACCGCAGTTCTTCCGGCGTGGGCACCCGTAGATCGCGTGTAATGCCGCATCCCTGTACAATCATCCAGAAAGGCACCCTGTTGGCCGCAGCAAGACCCGCTGCCTTGTCAACACTGGCTACATACTCACGCAATGAGTTCGGATCAACCTCCGCATAGATATTCAGCGGATAGTAATCAAACAGACACGCAGCCGGATCAATAATATCCATCAGATCCGCGATATAGTCTGTTCTTGAAAACGCACAGAATCCCGGATGCTCGGGATCTTCGAGCGCAAGCATCCGGTTCATAATCCGCACATTGTCAGCACGTTCTAGCCCAGGCTCATCTTTTAAGTAATATCCGAGCAAGGAATCGTAGTCGCCGACCGTGGCTTTTAGCGATCGGATAGTGTCGCGGATTGTTGTTTCATGAAGGCTGGCGTATCCGACCGCTTCATCAACGGCTGCTGTCAGCGCCGCAGGATGGAGAATCACCTGAATTCCCCATCTTTCCGCGGCTTCCAGGGCATCAATGAATCGGTCATCGGGAATCCAATTCAATATGGCCGTATTAAATCCATTTGCGTGCAATGTAGAAAAAACTTCGTCGTAGTTAAAGTCGGCAAACGGCCCGCCAGCGTAAATCCATACTCCCCGAGCGAAAAACGAATACTGCGGATGCGAGGGTGGGGGATACCGGGTTGATGCGTCCAGCTCGATTGATCCGCTTACGTTCACATCACCAAGCTCCGGTGCACTGAGCAGAAGTTCGTACGTATACGTGCCGTTGGGAACTGGCTCACCATAGTCATTTTGACCCGCCCAATCTGATATGTATACACCGGATGCCTGCTGGTTGTTCAAAATGAGTGTGCGCACGTGGCCTAGTGTGGCATGTGAGATGCTCAGCGTCACCTGCGCCGGCGTATTTAGTGCGTAAACAATTCTGGTTGTGTCGAAAACTTGGTCGTTATTTGGTGAGAACGTAGAAGGCGTGGCGAGATGCCAAAACACGTTTACATCATCGAGCCAGAGACCATGCTGCGAAGAGGACTGGAGAAAGATTCTACCCAGCACGGCGTTCTCCACCGGCTGGAACGATAGGGTGTAAGGTGTATATTCCAGGTCCGTCACGAAGTTCAGCTCTGTCGTACCAATCCACTCGACTGCGCGATCAAACCAGGCGATACGAAGCGCCTCTTCCTGAATTCCTGTGTCGCTGCACGCCCAGAAATGGAGAGCGTATGTCTTCGTGGACGCCACTGCGAAATCCTGGAAAAGGTAGTTCTCAGCATTAATCCACACCGCCGAGAGTCCAGAGTGGGCATTCAGCCCGGAGCTGTCGTACACGGGAGATTGAATTGCCTGCCATGAAGCAGGCCGACCATTGGCAGGCGTTTCAAAGTCCGGATTGTGGAGCAATTCATCGTAGAGGAGGAGATCGTCAATCCAGAGCCAACTATCAGAATAGGATGAGGTCGGTACAAAGTTGGCTTCAGTAGCGTTGAGCGGAGCCAGAAGAGAAGCAAATCGCAGAAGGTACTCGGGCTCGAGCGCGTAGGTCTCGCGTGAGAAGCCTACGACATCGCCATCATGCTGCCAGACCGCGCCAAGCGATCCCACGCCCCACCACGCGTTATCGCTTTTTCCCCATACCCCGCAGGTATAGTGCAGGCCAGGGATAATATTGAGTAGTTGCCCATAGTCATGGCGCATACTGACCTTCGCACAGCGGTCACCAGAATGGGTATTCAGCGCAGTAGTATCGTAAATAGGGCGTGCGTATACTTGCCAGCCGTCCGGGACGCCATCAAAGTTTTCGTCTATCTCGAAACCGGGATTTGTGACCCGGACTTCTCCGGCGTGGGTTGGAACGCACCAGAACGCGATCTGCAGTACGACAATTGCAGCAACAGCTGCGAGGAAAGGCGTTAAATTTAACGCCCCTGCTCGCCTCATGAATCGCGCTGTAGCTGGGATAGACAGATGGGGCAACACCATAGGCACGCTCGTCGTGTTGCACCTTGTGTTCTTAATCAGAAATGAGTTTATTGGGAGAATGGGGCTCGCCTCAAGTCGTTGGTTCTTAACTTGCCGGGGCAAGGGGCAGGGAAATGGAAAATGTCGTGAGCTCACCGGCTTTGCTCGACACGGTTACCTTCCCATGGTGGGCTTCGACAACGCTTTTGACAACGTACAAGCCGAGCCCCGATCCCTCAATCCCCGCAATATTGCTGGCCCGGCGGTGTTTTTCAAAAATGATATCCAGATCTTTCTCCGGGATGCCAAGGCCGGTATTCGAAACTACAATCAGCAGCGTCTCTTTTCCGAGAGGAGATTCCGATGCCGGACAGCGCTTCACTCTTATAGTCACAGAGCCTTCGTCGGGTGTGAATTTGATCGCATTTGAAATGACATTGCTGAGGGCACGGAAGAGTAGATGTTCATCCCCGCGGATTAAAGGTGGTTGCACGAGCAGCGAGGTCTGGATGCGCAGGCCACGCTTTTGCAATTCGGGTGCCACAATTGACACCAAATCCTCTATGATATATTTGACATTAACATCCACTTCGCACAGCAAGAGTTTTCCCGATTCGATCTTATAAGAAGTCAGGAAATTATCAATCATCGTCAGAATCTTATGGCTGTTGGTGCTAATGTTGTTAACAAATTCTCTGGCGCGCGGCGAGACATTGCCAGTTTTCTTATCGAAAATCACCGATGCATATCCAATGATCGAGGTAAGCGGAACTTTTATGTCGTGAGTTATCATATAGACCATATCTTCTTTGAAACGTTCGACCTCCAGATGGGTGAAAGCTTTTTCAACGGACGCTTTCAGCAAATCGAACTCAAATGGCTTGGGAATATAGTCAAATGCCTTATAGTGCAGCGCCTCTATGGCGGATTCCGTGGACGCATACCCGGTAATCACGATAGTCAGTGCGCCTGGCGCATGTTTGTTAATGTATTTCATGATGTCGTAGCCGTCTATTTCAGCCATGCGCAGGTCGGTAATAACCAGTTGGACGGGTTTCTCCTTCAGCTTCTCAATGCCTTCAGCTCCACTGTACGCCACATAGACCTCATAGCCGTACTTGCTCAGCAACGTCCTCAGGCTATCGGCCATTCGTCGCTCGTCGTCAATCACCAGGATACGCTTGTCCATTGCCATGACATGGCTCTCCTATGGACTTGCCATGGATTGCGTCTTTTTATGGTAGAATACTGTCCGCATTGCGCGGTTTTGTCCATATTTTTTTCGCTTGATTGGTGTGAGAGCCCGTGCTTTTCGATATATGAGAAGCCGCGTAGAGTCTATCCGCGATTTCGAGTATGAGCTTCCTGAAACAAATTCGGCGGGATAGGCTTTGGCCCAGACTTGAGCCGGAAGGGCAGGATCACCAATCGCGCCTTCGGCTTGCAGCCTGGCCCGAATGCGCACACGAAAGCGGGCAAGCAGCCGAACAGGTGCCTGGGCACGCAGAGAGGTTTTGGTGACATGCTGAGAGGAACCCGGAGAAGGCACTGCGAAAAAAAAATCAGGCCGCGCAGCGCCACGCACACTTACGTGCCCAGTTCCCACGAGGTGAGATAATCTTCTTGTTCAGGGGTTAGGGTATCGATCCTGACACCCATGGATCTTAGCTTGAGTCGGGCAATTCGTTCGTCAATGGCCTTTGGGACGGGATGCACCCGCTTCGCCAGGCGTTTCGCATTGCGGAACATGTAGGCGGCACAGAGCGCCTGATTGGCAAACGACATGTCCATGACACAGGCCGGGTGCCCTTCCGCTGCCGCGAGGTTGACCAGACGACCTTCGCCCAGGAGATAGACCTTCCTGCCATTACGCAGTTTAAATTCGGTTACAGAGTCGCGCAGCTGCCGCGATTTCCGGGAGACCTTCTTCAGACCATCCAGGTCAAGCTCAACGTTGAAGTGTCCAGCATTGCAAATGATCGCGCCATCCCTCATCATGAGGAAATGCTCTTTGCGGATGATATTCACATCGCCTGTCACCGTGATGAAGATGTCGCCAGTCCTTGCCGCCTCGGCAATCGGCATAACCTGGTAACCATCCATGATCGCTTCCAGAGCTCGGAGCGGGCTCACCTCGGTAATAATGACGTTGGCACCCATTCCTTTTGCCCGCGTGGCTACCCCCCGGCCGCACCAGCCATAGCCGCTCACAACAACCTTGCTACCAGCCAGCAACCGATTTGTTGCGCGTATGATGCCGTCAATCGTTGATTGCCCGGTGCCGTAGCGATTGTCGAAGAGGTGTTTGGTATCCGCATCGTTTACCGCAATGATTGGGAAGCGCAACACGCCGTCGCGCTCCATTGCCCTCAGCCGGATCACGCCTGTTGTAGTCTCCTCCATCCCTCCAATGACACCGTCAGTCAGGCGCGCTTGTGCGGCCATTGCTCGCCCCCGGTACCACAGGCGAATTGACGGATGCAGCATCTTGAAGTTTTTCGTAGCGATGAAAAGCAGAGACGACACCAGGTCAGCTCCGTCGTCCATGGTAATTGCGGGAAAGTGGGCCAGCGCTTGCTGAATGTGCTTGTAGTATGTTGCATGGTCTTCGCCCTTAATCGCGAAGACCGGCACGCCGTGATGCTTCACCAGGGAGGCTGCTACGTCATCCTGGGTACTGAGCGGATTAGAAGCGCAAAGCACTACATCGGCTCCTCCCGCCTTCAGGGTGTGCATCAGGTTCGCTGTTTCTGTAGTCACGTGCAGACAGCACGAAATTCGAACGCCACGTAGTGGCTTGGTGCGCTTGAACTCCCTGGTAATGCTTCGGAGAACAGGCATATCGCGCTCCGCCCATTCAATCCGTGTTTTGCCTTTTGCAGCAAGTGCAAGACTTTGGATGTCGTAACGCATGGAAAACTCCTTTGCGAGATTCATATTATTAGGCGCTCAGCAGAAAATGAGATTTTAAAGTAGGGGCGTTAAATTTAACGCCCCTACTTTCTCTACCATCTAATGCTCATTTCCCAGCGAGCTTCTGAATTGCCTGTATCTTGTCTGTTCGCTCCCAGGTAAAGATGTCCGGGTCGTCTTCTCGTCCAAAGTGGCCGTATACCGCGGTATTGATATAAATCGGCCGCAGCAGGTTGAGATTTTCAATGATTGCCCCGGGCCGGAAGTCGAAGAGCTCTTTCGCAATCTCTTCCAGTCTGTTGTCGGGAATCTTGCCGGTCCCCATCGTGTCAATAGTGAGTGATATGGGCTCTGCACCACCAATCACATAGGAGAGCTGAATGCTGCACTCATCAGCAAGATCAGCAGCAACGATATTCTTAGCGATTTGGCGGGATAGATATGCAGCAGACCGATCCACTTTCGTGGGGTCTTTCCCTGAGAAACAACCTCCACCATGGCCGCCTTTACCACCATAAGTATCCACCACGATCTTGCGGCCGGTTAGTCCCGTATCAGCAATCGGTCCACCGATGACAAAGCGTCCCGTGTTGTTAATCAAGACCTGCATGTCTTTGGTAGTATATTCCGGAGGGATGACCTTTTTGACCACCTCTTCCATGATGCCATCTTGCACGATCTTAATGACACTTTTCTCGTCTGTTTTCCCTGAGATTACAGGATCATGCTGAGCGGCAATGACCACGCGCTCGACACAGATCGGCTTCCTGCCTTCATACTTTACGGTGACCATAGATTTGCTATCCGGCCGAAGAAAGGTCAGAATGTTCTTTTCCCTGACATCGTCAATACGGCGCACCAAATCGTGGGCCAGCATAATCGGGAGCGGCATGAACTCCGGAGTTTCCCTGCATGCATATCCGCCCATGATGCCCTGATCTCCGGCGCCCTGCATACGGACGGGGGTCTCATTGACCCCCCGAGCAATGTCGGCCGATTGTTCCTGAACAGAGGCGATGATGCCGCACGATTCGAAGTCGAAAAAGTATTCCGCGCGGATGTAGCCGGCTTTTTTCACGATCTTCGTAACGATATCGCGAAAATTAACGTAGCCCTTAGTAGTAATCTCGCCCGCGATTATAATCAGGCCGCGGGTTATCAGCGTCTCACACGCACATCGGCCTTTGGAGTCCTGCTCGAGAATACTGTCCAGCACACCATCTGAGATCTGATCAGCCAACTTATCGGGATGCCCTTTGCCAACCGACTCTGATGTGTACAAGGTTATGCCGCTACGACTCATACGGATTTTCCTTTCTAATCGGGTGAATAAACGTTGGGGCGAGTTGTAGTGAGCCCTAAACGCATCAAGCGCGCCTGTCCCGGCGACGCATCCGCAGCCCCGCTACGTTATCTTGACTCTGCACGACTGCGCGGCCCAAACTTTGGCGCGTTCTTGTCTGCACGGAAGTATGTCTATATACCGATGCTTTGCAGGGGAGTCAAGGCAATTTCTGCTATTTGCTCAAAACGACGTTATCCCAGAGAATTTCCCTTGTGTCCTGTTTTGATTGAAGAATGCCACAGAGGGACTATTTTATATTGAATCTAAACCCAATAATGGATAATCCATGCGGTCAGGACGTAGGGGCGGGGTTACCCCGCCCATGGCCGGCCCGCCGCGCCGGGTCGCCCCTACAAAAACCAGCATTGCAATGAAGTAACAGTTCTGCAGCATTTTGGCCAGGCAAAAGTATTAAGAAGGGCGCTAAATATAACAGCCCTGCAAAAACAAACAGAACACAACAAATCAGATTAGGACACCACGAAACAATGCCACCCCAGAGAATCTCTTATGCAAAATTAATTTCTGACGAATCGCCAACATTCAGCGTGTAGAGATGGCCAATCGCCTTGGCATTGTCGCTAATTATTGATTTCTCGATGATAATGTTTTTCACCGTCGCCTGTTCGCTAATAATTGAGTTAGTGACAATAGACGTTTGGATCACAGCCCCCTCAGCTACAGTCACGTATGGCCCAACAATGGAGTTCTCAATACGTGCCGTTGAGGCTATAGAAACCGGACTATTGATAATGGACCCTTGGAATTGATTATATTCCTGCGCTACAGAGGCAAACTTCAAGGTCAGCAATTCGCGATTGGTCTGAAGCAGCGTTTCGGGTTTCCCGCAATCATACCACCCGTCAACCAGAAATGTCTTCATCTTTTCGCCCCTATCAAGCATGAGCTGGAGCGCATCGGTCAGTTGGTACTCACCCTTTGTGGTGATGTTCTTGGCCACAATCTCATCCAGGCTTTGAAAGAGCAGTTTGGGATTGCGTATCATGTAAATGCCGACAATGGCCAGGTTCGTCTTCGGCTGTTCGGGTTTCTCAACGACCCGCCTCACAATCCCCTTTTCCAGCTCAACAATTCCAAAACGGCGCGGGTCGCTGACCTCCTTCACGCCGATATAGCTCTCGCGTTTGTTAAAGATCGAGGTGAAATCGGCTTTAAAAATCGTATCCCCTAGGATGATGAGCACTTCATCATCATCCAAATGATGATCTTTCGCTAGCCAGATCGCATGGCCAAGCCCTTTTGTTTCCTCCTGATGTACATAAGTGGCCTTGATCCGATAAGTCGAATCAACGTACTCGCGGATGCGATCTCCAAGATAGCCGACAATGAAGGTGACCGAGTCAATGCCCAACTCCACGAGCTCGTCCAGTATGTGGCCAAGGATCTCCTTACCAGCAACTTGAAGCAGCACCTTCGCTTGCGTGTGCGTGTGGGGCCGCAACCGCGTCCCAATACCAGCAACGGGAACAATTGCTTTCATTTTTGCATTTCCTCACTCACTGAGCGACGATCACGCGCCCAGACTTGCCCCGACCCCGGGGATTTACTGTAACCCTTATTCCGATTCGTGTGTCTGCCATACTAGAATCAGTCGCCTGGACGGACAGACGACTGCCCGCGTGGGACATCGCAAGAATACTGTTCGGTCTTGACATTCGCATCTGAGAGCATCTGAATGGCCAGCTGATCTGGATATTCGTCCTCGTAGACAATCCGAATGATCCCCGCATTAATCAACATCTTGGCACACAGACTGCAGGGATGGGAGGTAATGTAGATTTCCGCATCTTTGATGCTAGTGCCTGAGAATGCTGCCTGCAGAATAGCGTTTTGTTCCGCGTGGATGCCTCGGCAAATTTCATGGCGTTCCCCGGGTGGTATTTGCATCGCGTCGCGCAGGCAGCCGAGCTCCAGACAGTGCGTGATCTTATTGGGTGCGCCGTTGTAGCCGGTTGACAGGATGCGCTGCCCGCGAACGATTACAGCCCCCACCTGCCGACGCAGGCAGGTTGAACGCGTTGAAATCAGATGGGCGATCCGCATGAAATACTCATCCCACGACGGTCTCTCAGGCCAGGATTGCTTTTTGCCGGATTGCATCATTACTGGGTATCCTCTTGATACAATGGGAAGTGGCTGCACATCTCTGCCACTTCGCTTTGCACGCGTCTCCGGATTGCCTCGTTCTCCGGTTCTTTCAGCACCTGGTTTATCCAGAGCGCAATCTGCTTCATCTCAGGCTCTTTCATGCCGCGGGTCGTTAGGGCCGGTGTTCCGATGCGAATGCCACTCGTCTCCATTGGCTTTCGCGTATCAAACGGAATCATGTTCTTGTTTACGGTAATGCCGGCTTCTTCGAGCAGGTTTTCAGCCTGACGACCAGTGATGCCAAAAGCGGTGAGATCAACCAGCAGGAGATGCGTATCCGTGCCACCAGACACAAGCCGCAGTCCCTGTTCCACCAATCTCTCGCCGAGGTGCTTCGCGTTCTTGACGATCTGCGTCTGATAGGGCTTGAATTCAGGCTGTAAAGCCTGACCAAAAGCCACCGCCTTAGCCGCGATCACATGCATCAGCGGCCCGCCCTGAATGCCCGGGAAGATCATCTTGTCAATGGCTTTCCTATAGGCTTCTTTGCATAGAATGAAGCCACTCCGCGGCCCACGCAGGGTTTTATGAGTCGTTGACGTCACAATATCGGCCTCTGGCACGGGGTTCGGATGCAAACCTGCGGCCACAAGGCCCGCAAAATGCGCCATGTCAACCACAAGAAGTGCCCCAACCTCGTTAGCCACCTCGCTGAACTTCGCACAGTCAATAATCCTCGGGTATGCACTGCCACCGGCCATGATCAGCTTCGGCTTATGTTCCCGGGCCAATGCTGCCAGCTGGTCGTAATCAATCGTTTCCGTCTTTTTGTCCACGCCATAGGAGACGACGTTGAAGAACTTGCCTGAAAAGTTCACGGGAGACCCATGGGTCAGATGTCCACCATGCGCCAGGTTCATTCCGAGCATGGTTGCCCCGACCTCGAGAAATGCAAAGTAGACCGCCATGTTTGCCTGCGAGCCTGAATGCGCCTGGACATTCGCATGTTCCGCACCAAACAGGGCTTTTGCACGTTCAATAGCCAGTCGCTCGACAATATCAACGTTGGCACACCCACCGTAGTAGCGCTTGCCCGGGTATCCCTCAGCATACTTGTTTGTCATCAGACAGCCCTGAGCCTCAAGCACCGCCTGGCTGGCGAAGTTCTCCGAGGCGATCATCTCAAGTGTCTCCGTCTGGCGGCGGTACTCTAGCTCAATCGCCCCTGCCACTTGCGGATCAACGTCTTTTAGACTTTTCACGCTTACCTCCTTTGGGACTCTTAAAATTCAGAGATTCGAGGTGAGCAATTTTCTCGTTACGGCGTTTATGCCGACCGCCGTTGAATGGAGTGGTTAACCAGATGTGGAGAATCTGAAAGTTGATCAAAGGATCAATGTTGCGCATTCGCAGTGCCAGCACGTTCGCATCGTTATGGCGACGCGCCTGGTCAGCCGCATACAAATCCGTGCACACCGCACAACGAATGCCCGGAAATTTGTTTGCCACGATTGACATCCCAATCCCGGTTCCACACAGCAGAACCGCCCGGTCTGCTTTTCCTTCCACAACTCTCTGTACGGCCCTGATCCCGTAGTCAGGATAATCCACTGAATCAAGGTGCTGTGAGCCGCAGTCAATCACCTTGTGGCCAGCGCTCTTCAGGAAATCAATGATCTGATTGCGCACCTCGTATCCTGCATGGTCACTTGCAAGGGCAATTCTCATATGCACTCCTCTATAATCATTGTGTACCTACTCCAGCATGATAATGGAGCGAGTCTCAAAAGCCCGCTGCCACGTCGCCCACCTGCCTGTTTTGGCAGACAAGCATTGCTGGTTGTCAGAACTGTGCCCGAAGCCTGTCTGATCTCCGGCCTTGAGTTTATGATCTACGTTTCTTTACCTTACCTTTCGGCCCTGCCCGCTTCGGCTTCGCCGGCTTCTTCGCTACCTTTTTTTTCGGTTTGGTCACTCCGCGCCGGGCTTTCTTCTTTTCCACTTTACGAGCAGGCTTCTTCTCGACCTTGCTCGGCTTGACCCCAATGATATCCATCTTCATGAGCCGATGGGTCGCATGCTTGATCTCGTTGAATACCTTTTTATAAACCTCGAGCGTGCAACCCATGGGATCCACAATCTGTGTATTCTTCAGATCACTCCGCGTATATTCTTTGAAGAGAAACGTCTTGCCACGCGCCTCGTCCGAAACTCGAAGCGCCGACTGGACGTGAAACGGTGTCATGCCAAGAATCAGGTCAGCTTTCTTGATGAGATCTTTGGTCAATTGGCCGGACCTATGCCGGCGCAAGTCCACACCCACAGAGTCCATAATCTGGATCGCTTCGGGTGTCGCCAGCAGACCCGGGATGGTCATCACGCCAGCCGCTTTCACCTCGATATCCCTAACCCCTTTTTCCTTAAGCAATTTCTGGAGGTAGCCTGCGGCCATTGGACTCCGACACGTATTGCCCGTACAGAGAAACAGAATCATCTTTTTCTTCTGCATGATACCTGTGTGTCTCCTTCGTTTCCAGAATCGGTCGCGCTCCCGTCGGAGCCCAGTGACCCTAGGTGATTTCAGGTATTTGGCAGCATGAGCTACCACCTTGGAACGCTGTCGTGCTCACGGAATCCATTGCGCACCGTCTCTCAGGCGCTCTTATAGAGCAGATAGCCTCCGATCAAAAGAAACACCATATTTGGCGCCCACCCGGCTATGAGCGGTGCGAGCACCAGATTATGCCCCATTGCCTGACAGAATGCCGTCAGGGCATAGTAGCCGATTGTGAACAAAACCCCCAGGCCGAATCCCATCACAATATTGCTAGTTTGTGCCTTCACGGCACAGGCAAATCCAACGACCATGATGATCAGCGATGCAAAGGGAAAGGCCAACTTTAAGTAGAGATCGGTTTTGTAATAACTAACGCTTTCTCCGCGTCGCTCAAGAATCCGAATATAGTCGTGTAATTCCGCAAAATTCATCTCCTCAGGTCTCTTGGGATTGCTGAGAAATTTCTCCAGCCCCTCTTCCATCGGAATCTCAATTGACTTCTGAAACCTCTGCATCGTCTTCAGCCGCCCGTCTTCGCCAT
Organism: uncultured Candidatus Sumerlaeota bacterium; assembly: GCA_964454265.1. GTDB lineage: Bacteria > Sumerlaeota > Sumerlaeia > MWCT01 > JAUWMI01 > JAUWMI01. The sequence goes on from CAYVXD010000085.1 coordinate 13,883, forward strand.
ACACCCATTTAACCGCACCGAAGAACCGCCATGACCGCTCCGATTTTTCTCCGCTTACTAATTCCGCCCTATCCGCATCTATCCGCTGCACCAGTGCAGAACCTGTTGTATTCAGATCCAGTATGGTCGGCTGGCTCATGATATTATGCCGACTATCGAAATCCCGCATCATATAGAACCTTTGCCCGCTGCCCTTTACGAAAATGTCCTTGGTCTTCGTGATGATCTTTTCCCCTTTCCCTCTTATGTAGGCCTGCTCGATGTACCCTGCCCGCTCTTCGCACCCGGGCACAACAGCCTCGTTAAAATAGATCGTAAGTATGCTGATCACCGCTCCCGCGCAGAGAAACGGCGTCGCAATGCGCACCGTGCTCAGACCACTGAAACTGAGCGCCAGGATCTCTCTGTTCTTCGCAAACGTCCCAACCGTGAACAGTACCGAAATCGCCACAGCCAGCGGCACCACTTCGATCAGTTTAAATGGCAGGCTGTTGGCAAAGTAGGAAAACGTGTAATAGAATCCGGGTTTATTCTCAAGGATCTCGTCGTACGACTCGATGATCATATAAACCAGCAGGATAATTGCACAAATAAACAACACCCCGATGAGTGTATAGAGAAACTCTTTGATAAGGTAAGTATCAACTATCTTCATGCAGACTTTCAGCGACGGGTTTGAAAGGATGCAGAAGCCGTCTTCTCAAGTTTAGGCCTATTATTTATATATAGAAAAATGTGGATTGCAAGCAGAAATTTACTGCCTTGAGCACTCAAAGAGTCATATTTTCCCTCTCGCAGTCTCCTCCCGCAATTCCCAATCCTGAAGGGACGCCGCTTCTTTTCCTCCTATAGGTAGGAGCGTTCAATTGAACGCCCCTACATCTCCTCACTTTAAGGGAACAATTTCGTGTATTCGGTGTCAGTCTAATCAGATGGTTCTGTTTGCATGCTTAACCCCATGTGAGAAATCGCCGTTTAAGGAGGATCAATGAGCATGTATGCTCGTTCAGCGCCACTCATCTCAGCGGTGCTGTGGCTCCTAATGTTGCCGCTTCCCGCCGTAGCTATTGGTATTCTATTGCCAACCGACACGTCTCTACCCGCTCTGGCCATTATTTCCCATACCGTGAACGTGGAGATCACGGACAATGTGGCAAAGACCAAGGTAACGCAGGTATTTTACAATCGTGAGAGTCGGCAGCTCGAAGCTACTTACCTCTTCCCACTCCCTAAAGGAGCAGACGTCACCGACTTTGCAATGTTTATGAACGGAAAGCGGGTGAGAGGCGAGGTGCTGGAACGGCGAGAGGCGCGTCGTATCTACGAAGACATTGTGCGGAGGCTGCGCGATCCTGCGCTGTTAGAATACTTTGACGGCAAGGTGTTTAAAGTCAGTATTTTCCCAATTCCTGCACGAGGAAAGCAGAAAATCGAGATCCAATTTGCTCAAGTCCTTCCCATAGACAGCGGAATCGCACATTACGTATATCCCATGCGGATCGACCCTGGTCCACCGTGGCGGATTGACGATCTGCGCGAGTTCCACTTTGATATTACGCTGCGCTCAACAAAGCCGATCAAGAGCATCTACTCACCATCACACGAGCTGGTCGCCGAGCGTGAAAGCGATAAGCTCGCCCGCATCGGCCTTGCCGATACGTCCGTGCGCTCTCTTCGTGACTTCTCACTCTACTATACCCTGTCTGATAGAGACTATGGCCTTAATATCCTCACTCACAAACCCGCGCCGGATGCTGATGGGTTTTTCCTCATGATGATCAGCCCTCGTTACGAGATTGAACCGGATAAAGTAAATCCCAAGGATGTCACCTTTGTACTGGATACCTCTGGCTCCATGGCTCACGATGGGAAACTCGAGTCGGCTAAGAAAGCCCTTCTCTACTGCCTCGAACGCCTGCACGACAAGGATCGCTTTTCGCTCATTCGCTTCAGCACGGAAGTCGAAGTTCTTGGCCAGGGCCTTATGCCTCCAACCAGGGAGAATGTTGACCGCGCCAAACGATTTATCGAGCAGCTGGAACCACGAGGTGGAACAAACATCAACGATGCCCTGCTCCGCGCTCTCGAACCGGTTGCAACGTCGGATCGTCTCCATACGATTGTTTTTCTCACCGACGGCCGCCCAACCGTGGGTGTACGCGACGTCTCAAATATTATGAACTATATCGAGGGGAAAAATACGGCGTCGCTTCGCATCTTCGTCTTTGGCGTGGGCTACGACGTCAATACCCATCTGCTTGATCTTATTGCCCAGAAAACTCGCGCGGTAGCTGAGTATATTGCACCGGAAGAGGAGATTGAGATTAAGGTATCGGGATTCTTCGACAAAGTGAGCTTTCCTGTGATGACGAATGTGGCGCTCGACTTTGGTGACATGAAGGTTACGGATCTCTATCCAAGACAAATGCCCGATCTCTTTATTGGCTCGCAGCTTCTCGTATTCGGCCGCTACCAGAGTGCTGGCGATGCTGCGATCACTCTCAGTGGTATTATGGCAGAAGAGCAAAAGCAGTTTGTGTATGAAGAGACGCTTCCTGAGACGAACCAGGAAAATGACTTTGTCGAGACTTTGTGGGCCACGCGAAAAATCGGCTACCTGCTGGATCAAATTCGCCTGAATGGCGAGGATGAAGAGCTTCGTGATGAAGTAATCCGCCTGGCTAAGAAATATGGAGTGGTCACGCCGTACACCTCTTATCTGGTTCAGGAAGATGAGGTGGAGCCGCAGCCGATACAGGTTGCGGATAGACTGGCGATGCAGCCTGCTCCTGGAGTGCCACCCAGCCGGTTTGGCCAAGCTCGTCTTCGAGCCATAAAGAGGGGCACTGCTCCGACTGCGAAGCAGCCCTATTTTGCTTTATCCACAAATGGCGATGTTTCCGCCCCCGCAGGCTCGCGTCCATCTTCAGAGGCATTTGCCATACGAGTGGCTCAGACTTCGCCAGTGCATGGCAAAGCGGCCGTGGAGAGAAGCAAAGCCCTCTATGATTTGAAGCAATCAGAGCAGCTTGGCTCAGCCGCATACTTCGTCCGACAGCTTGGAACAAAAACTTTTACCTTCCAGAACGGCTGGTGGATTCATGACGTTGCAACTGCTGCGAAGAAGACCGTCAGGGTCAAGTACCTCAGCGATGCTTATTTCCGCTTGCTCGAAGTGAACCCTGATCTCAAGACCTATTTTGCCCTCGGCGAACAGGTCAAACTCGTGGTTAACGATATCTTGCTGGAAATCGGGCCGGAGGGCAAAGAAACTCTGGAGCAGGCCGAGCTTGATCTGTTTCAAAAGAAATAACCCTCATTGCCTATCCCGCTATGAGTTTCCCTATGCCCTCGCAGGGGCGAGGCGCCCACTCGCCCCTGCAATTCCCTGATTTACCACTACAATAATTGAGCAGTCGGGGAGTTTTCTATAACGCCGACTGTCCGCCGTAGGCGGAGAGCGAAGCGACGAAGGATCTTACTCCTATAATGACTAATGATATGAGAAATAGATTAGGATATGTATATGTTCTTACAAACAAGAATAATCGTGTTTTATATGACGGGTCAGAAACTCTCCGACCCGTCAAATAAATTGGTATATTATGGGG
>CAYVXD010000086.1:0-17469 GCA_964454265.1 uncultured Candidatus Sumerlaeota bacterium
ATTATAATGTAAATGAGCCATCGGGACGTTCTTGTATAATTTCCCGATGGGTCATATAGTAAGTGCTCGTCGTAGAGAGCGTCAGATAAAGGGTTGGAGACGTGAAAAGAAAATAAGGTTAATAGAATCAATGAATCCGAAGTGGATGGATCTCTATAATGGCTTGAAAGGATTCATCCTGAAGGAGATCCCTCCCGTTCACTTTGTTCAGGGTCGGGATGCGGGGTCGGAGGTAAAACTCCCCGACCCCTCAGTTAGATAAAGCACAAGGCTAGGAGCAACTTTTTGCCAAACCAGGGCAAAAACTTACCGGGAAATATACCACAAGGCGATTTCTATAATTGTCTGTCGAGAAAAAATGTTGACAATTTTGTGCAGGTGGGGGCTAATTTTTGACGTTTTTCTGAATACGCGCCAGCTGGAAATATTATATTCATCTTGCAGGCCCGAATCGTCCAGCACGGCCACAAGACCTTGACGCAATAATGACACTTGTCTCCTCGGGCAATATGCAGAGCTATCCTTTCCAGTGACTGCTGCAACCTTATGAGAAAGGAACGTGAACTCAGCTCATGGTAAGAGATGACCTGTCGCACAAGTTGAAAGGCGAAGCCAAACGGTTGCAAGACAAGCAGCAGCTCGTTGACGAAATCCACAAACATTACTCGAAGTACGGCGATACCGTTGTCGCAGTGATCTCCGAACATGCCCTGAAAAAAGGTGGCTTACGCATCCTGTTGAGGAAGCTCGCTCTCCACACACCCCACGACGCACAAAAGCAACACAACGTGCTCACCCAATTTTTGCGGCTACATGGTCAAAAAGAATTCCTCGAGCGCACTGGCGCTGCCAAAGCCTCCGAATCAAGAGAGCCGGCGGCAGATGAATTCCCCCTTGGTGAGCGGCGCTCGGGATTGGAACGTCGCTCTGGTGCTAGTCGGCGGAGAAAAGTTGACCTCATCACCATCAAGAATCGCCGCTTTGGGCATGATCGCCGCAGTGGTAAGGAACGGCGCCAGAACCCACCATTCGTACCTAAAAATCAGCCCTGCTGGAAGCCCACAAAAAAATAGACGCGCCATTACAATCCGGTACTTTACCAGGAAAATGCCTTTGGGGTCCAGGATCGATTGTTCATTATTGCTGACCTAGTGCTCTTGATCTTGTCATGTCATGGCCCGATTTGTAGGCATCGTTATACCTGGATCTACTCCTCACAGCGCGCATCCCGGTAGCCGAGACGAGGCGTTTTTTATCGGCGCAGGAGACGAAGTGATGGAACGAACAATTCGGCCAAATACCAGTACCGTGCATCCGAGAAGTTCGAAAAATCGTTTATTCCTCCGCCTTGAAAGGCGCCTGAGCCGTTCCATGGTACCCAAAAAGCGCAGCTGAAAGCCAAACATTTGGCCTCGATTCCACGATTTCGAATAACCCGTCCCCAACTTCTCCAGATTTCTAATGTCAACCTTGTTACAAGCAACCACGTCTATAAGAAAAATAGTTGTAGGGAAATCCGTGAGGTCCCTGCTGATACAATAATGAAATAAAGATTGAATCCATGCAGAGAAAGGAGACTCGCGTAATGGATCCTATTTCGGGCAAGAGGCATCCCTCGGGTACGTTTGCCAGCATTGTGCGATGCTTCGTAGCGGCACTGGCGTTGATGTTCTTGTGGGGCCGGTGCCCACTGATTTTATCGGTAAAACCGACACCATACTGGACGCGGCAATTCGGCGGATTTCAAGAAGGGCAAACCGAGGAACCCGCTTTTATGCCGGGTTGCATAGCCGCCTTCTCATCGGTAATGGCGGCCCACTTCGGAAGCATACCGACGTCCAATTATATCTGCGTTCTGCTTTAGCCATTGGCTTAAATACGTTTTCCCGGTTGGTGGATCCCTGGATACCAGAAGGCCTGCCATCAGGCCGTCGATTTCTTCCCGCGTCAATACCATATCGCGCACGATGAAACCCAGAACCCTGGCAAGAGCGAGCGCCAGGCTTGGCGGCACGTGAATGATGCGAGCCGTGCTACCTATTGTCTCCGCAATGAGCCTGACAAAATCATTATAGGAGTAGGTTTCCGGGCCGACCGCGTCAATGATGCTGTTTTTATTCTGATGACCTGCGCTAACAGCTATGTCCGCCACATCCTCAACGTAGACCGGTTGAAGTTCATATTTCCCAGAGCCGGGTACAGTGAATACTGGAAACTTTCGCAAGAACCAGGCGATGTTATTAATCAGAATGTCCTCGAGCCCGAATATCACGGCTGGCCTGATGATCGCGTAAGACAAGCCAGAATCAATAAGCGCCTTTTCCAGAATCGCCTTCCCCCTGAAATAAGGCAGCGGCGAGTCCTCGCTGGGATTAGTGATACTGAAATGGACAACCCTCTGTACCCCAGCCTCCCGAGCTGCTTTAAACAGAGCAAGAGTGTTCTCGATCGCTTGATCAAAGGTGACTCGCTTGTAGGTGAAGCGGATCCAGTAGGTGTTGTACAGAGTTGCGGCTCCTTCAAGACTCTTGGCTAATTCTGCGGGTTTGTCGAAATTAAATGGTACCGCACTTAGCTCGCTACCAAAAGGATTCAGCCTGTCAGGGTGGCCGGTTATGGTTTCTACCCTCTCGTCCATTTCGAGAAGTCGCCGGGTTATGTACTTACCAGTATACCCAAAAGCCCCGGTAACGATGTTCAATCGGGCTCTATTCATAAGCCGCGTCCAATCTTAGTCTTCTCCCTCGACGCAACAGGGCATAAAAATTATAACGGTTTGCGTGTATTAAAGTCGCCGAGGGCGATTTGCGCGAGCGCGAAACCCGAGCCAGATATATTCTAATAGGCGCAGGAACAGTGTATCCATTACTCAAATTATAGTTTCTTTGCCACAACAATCTTAAATCTTCTTTGAACGATGCGTTGAAATATCAACACCGGTTTCTGCCATTAATAATTGGCGTAGGGATTAACGCTTGAGGATTATGGTCCAGCACTATAAGCCTCATACCGCTTGCCTTAAGGAGCCTCCTTTTAAGTCCTGACTTCTTCTCTCTTCCGTTTCGGGCAATATTATAAACTAGCCAAAATGTCATTTATATGACCATCTTCAACCATGTACAACTGAATCCCTGATCTCTACGCAAGGACTTTTAAGAGGCACTTTGTAAGAAAATGCGGTAACTGCCCAGGAAAAAGCACGATTTCCCTTGCACAAGAGATCTCAGTCTGCTAATTAATCTAAGGTTTTTTAAGTTCCTCTTTCCCACACGAGAGGAAAACACAATACAATATAGGGGAGGTGATACCGTGAAAGAGAAATTTGCACAACAGACGCTGCTTTTGATGCTTGTTATGCTTTGCAGCGCGTCAATTGCCCTGGCAGGATACCAGCCTGTTTGGGAAGAATACTTTAGCGGCGGAACATATGATCAGACCTGGACCGATATCTATGTGGGCACCGCCGACGAAGGAACTTTTAATATCGTCAGTTCAGACGATTATTATACGGCTGGACTCGTTTTCCCAAACCCTAGTGGAGATAATTATGCGTTGCGTTGCGACACGACGGCACAGTACATTGGAACCCGCGGCATGGTTGGCGGCGATAATACGTGGACCGACTACATGGTCTCCACCCAGATATTTGTGTGCATAGATGAGACGTATCGTCACGACACGATGCTTATGGGACGCACTGACGTGAGCGCCCCAAGCTGGGGCAGTGGAGTAAGGTTCGGGTATTTTACGCAAGATGCCGGGGGCTGGGGTATTACGGTTCCCTGTTGGGCCATGCGTAAGAACTTTGATGGGCCATTTCCGAACACTCTAGGGAGCCTGACAAGCCATGGGTGGCACCGCCTAACAATGGTCTTTTCAGGCAACCATGTTGACGCCTACTTGGACATGTCGTACGAAGAGATTGTTAATGCTATAAACACAAGTACTCCACCCTTTCTCCAGGCTGATTACGACTTGCCGCCGTACGACGGTACTCCCCCCCATCCGAGCGCAGGAGGCGTTGGATTCTACGGCTGCTACATGATAATGCCTTCGGAAGGGCCGAGCGGGGCTCCGCTCTACGTTGATGACATTGAAGTCTATTTGCCTCCATACGAGCTTGCGCCTCCACCAACACCGGAACCCGGGGCCGCTGCAGAGCCGAGCTGGACTCTGTACGAATAGAAGTGCAGCGATTCGCAATTTCACTGGCGTGATAGCGTGATAGGAGCAATCAGACACAGGCAAAGCGGGCGGGCGAGCATGAAAATTCAGCTCGTCCGCAATTTTTTAGCAGCCCTAATGCTCCGTTGAAAACCTACATGTACCTGCATGACAACGGGCGTTTTAGCCCGCCTCAGATTATGTTGCGCCCTTTCAGGGCGAATGCTTCAGGGTGAACCCTTTCAGGGCTTATCGTTGATTGTGTATCAACCTTTACCCAGGGCGTTGCCCTGGGCTCTTATCTTCCGCGCCCATGGCGCTGGATCCAGGTTATGTCGTGCCCTGAAAGGGCATCATATATAAGCCCAGGGCGCCGCCCTGGGACAATGAAATTCTCCGTCATTACGCTAGCCCTGTAAGGGCGAAATATCTTTGAATTCGTGCACCTGGAGGTCTTCAACAGAGCAGAGCCCTAACAAAATGAAATTTCAGAACCTGTAGGGGCGAGGTCGCCTCGCCCTGGGCGGGGAAACCCCGCCCCTACGTCAGGAATTTCCCGCCGTTTTTGGCCGAATTGGCTACAAACCATCGTGACCCGGGGGGTTCTTTTTGATATGACACCCTAATTCCTGCTTGACCCTTTTCTTCACCGCTTGATACAAACTACCCTGATACCCACTGAGTGGAATAATGTGCAATGCGTCTGATTCTGGCGAACACTTGGTGTCTATGAAGCAACACTGTCGGACGGATCTCACTCGAACGAGTGAAAAGAAGCTCGACAAGGAGGCATACTTATGAAACTGCTCGTTCACATACTTATCACGATCGCTGTGCTTGGTTATCCCGTGGTATTACTTGGCCAGCATCCAGATCTTTCCCATGTGCCAGATCCTACGCCCGCCGTGAAACTCGGCAACGAAATGCTGTTTGAGAAAAATCTCGATCTCATTCGTGGAAAAAAGATCGGTCTGATTACAAATACCACCGGCATCAACAGCCGGTTTCAGCCTACCATCAAGCGTCTCCACAATAGCCCTGACTGCCAGCTCGTGGCACTGTTTGGTCCGGAACACGGCGTCTGGGGTCAGTATTTTGCAGGCAAGTACATCCCCGCCGCAATTGATCCTCTCACCGGACTCAAGGCGTACAGCCTCTATGGAAAAACGCGACGGCCTTTACCCGAATGGCTCGACGGCCTCGACCTCCTCATCTACGACATTCAGGACATTGGCAATCGAACCTATACGTTCATCTACACCATGGCTAACGCAATGGAAGCTGCAGCCGAAAAAAAGATCCCATTCGTCGTGCTTGACCGGCCAAATCCTCTCGGCGGTGAACTCGTAGACGGCAACATTCTCGACTACCCGGCTTACTCCTCCTTTGTTGGCAAGTACCCAATAGCCTACCTCTACGGCATGACTCCGGGCGAGACCGCCATGTTCTTCAATAAGGAATTCAAGATCAATTGCGAGCTGCACGTGGTGAAAATGGAAGGATGGAAGCGAACGATGAAATGGTGGCACACGGGCCTGCCATGGGTGGCTACATCAATGGGAATTCCTCGGCCGGAAAGTGCCTTCTATATCGCCATTACCGGCACACTCGGCGAAATGCAAACCGTGTGCGAGGGTGTAGGAACCACGCTGCCCTTCGAGCTCATTGGCGCTCCCTGGATGGATGCATTTAAGGTAGCGGAGGCACTCAATGCCCGACATCTGCCCGGCGTTCATTTCCGGCCTACCTTCTTTATTCCACACTATTATAAGTTCGAGGAGCAACAGTGCGCAGGCGTTCAGATCCACATCACAAACTTCGATGCAGTTCGTCCTCTTGAAGTGGCGGTACACATGATGGAAGTTCTGATCAAACTCTACCCTGATCAACAGATTCTTGGAGGGTCAGAGATGACGTCTCGCATGAAGATGTTCGATCTGGTATGGGGCACCGATGCAGTGCGGCGTGCTTTACAGGCAGGAAAGCCGGCTCAGGAGATCATTCAGAGCTGGAAAGTGGATGTGGAGAAGTTTCTGAAGAAGCGCCAGGAGTATCTTTTATACTAATGGCTCTTTTTCAAATGAGTCAGCATTTTGCTCAAGAAATAATCCCCCTCACCTCCATCCTCTCCCGCAAGGGGAGAGGAAGCAAGGTTGGGCAATGACTTGACCTCAAGGGAAGAGGAAAAAAGCGTTCGGCAATGACTGGAGATGCCGAATAGCAAAGAGCACCCTGTCAATTCACACTTTCTTATTGAAGCAGCCTTCAAGAATTAAATCCCAATTGTGCAGTAGAACTCAGGAAAAGAGGAGTACACGCTTTATAACTTGAAGAAAGATAACCACAAGGGACTGATGGAATGCATCTTAATGAGGTCGCAAAAAGATGAAACAATAACCACGGGCGATTTCATCCGCCTGAGGCGGACCCCTCGCAATAGATATTTTTTTCTAATGCAAAATATGAACTAATAAACCAGACCGTCCACTCGAAAGACCATTCGCACCTGTTTTTAACAGCCAGAATCGCGCTGCTCCCCTATTCCCAGCGAAGTGTGTAAGGCATCAACATCAGGGATTTTTCCCGTCGCATCAAGGGAAAGAAGACCGTGGCCTGACGTATGAGCTGAACCTCAGACGCATTCAGGGGAAGCAGCTGTGTCACGGCGGCCTGTCCACCAAACATTTTCTGAATAAATTCAAAGAGTCCGAGCTGCTTTGGATACACCACCACGCTGATCTCTTCGTCCTCAGCAATGTGCGCCAGTTCCTTGGCGATCTCCATGGCGGTCTGCAATCCGCCGATCTCATCCACGAGTCCCCGGTCTTTCGCCTGCGTACCCAGCCATGCTCGCCCCTGCGCTACTTCATCCATCTCCGTGACGGACATATTACGCGACTCTGCCGCCTTCGCTACGAACATATCATAAAAGTGCCGCAAGAGCTTAAGCATCACCTGCCGATCGTCCTCCGTGAACCTGGAGCTTTCAGAAAAAAGGTGGCTGCGCTCACCACGGCTCATGCTCTCCTTGTTCACCCCAATCTTGTCGTATAGCTCTCCCAGAATGAGTTTGCCACCAATTACTCCAATTGCCCCCGTAATTGTTCCCGGTTCTGCGACAATCTTATTTGCAGCCATCGAGATGTAGTAGCCTCCAGAGCCTGCAACATCGGACATCGAGACCACGACCGGTTTCTCTTTTTTTACTTCATTGACTGCCTTCCAGATTATATCCGAAGCTATTCCTGACCCGCCCGGACTGTCCACTCGCATCACAACGGCTTTTATCTGCTCGTCCTTCTGACATTCCTGGAGATCACTGATCAGATCATCCGCTGCAACAAGATTCTCAGCAAACGGATAATCTTCTCCGGAGCCTGGCAGGATCATCCCTACCGCATAGACGAGCGCGATCTTCTTCTTGCCCACTTCAGGTGCTGCAGGTTCTGGCTTCTGAAATAGCGTGAAGATATTGAAGAACGACATCTGCTCCATCGCTGGTTTTGCCTTACCGTAGTCGCGCACCAGCTCGATCTTCTGCCCATAAGAAGTTTCCAGATCATGCAGAAAGTCATCTTCGTATCCGACGACGTCAATCAGATTATTGCTCCTGGCTTCGGTCGGAGTAAACGGCCCCTGATCCACAATCGCTTTGACGCGTTCCGGCGTTAGATTCCTACCCTCGCCGATCATCGTTGCCATCTGATCGTACAACTCATCCAGTAGTGAATTCAGCACTTCACGCATTTCCTCTGACATCGAGCTCCGGGCCATAGTTTCCGCCCCGGTCTTGTACTTCCCAATGTGCAGCATGTCCGCCTCAATGCCGAGCTTTGACAGCAGATCTTTCAAATAATAGATATCTGCGCGCAACCCAACGATAAGTAGCATCCCCGATGGTGCCAGCACAATCTGGTCGCAGGCCGACGCCACAAGATATCCACCCAGCGTTTCAGCCTCCAGGAAGGCGTACACCTTCTTTCCTGATTCACGAAAGTCTGCAATGGAACGTCGCAACTGCTGCATCTTTGCCCACCCCAGTTCTGGAAACTGAACTTTGAGAATAATACCGCGAACGTCAGCATCTGTCTTCGCCATGGCAAAGAGGTCAAGGTACTCCTTCACGGTGTAGTAGCGCGGATAAACAAAACTATAGATGTCCGCCTTCTCATTGACCGGCCCGCTGAGCTCGCAGATTACGTACTTTACTCCTGTTTGCGGCTGGGCCCAGATTGGCACACTCCATACGCCCACTGCCACGCTAAGCAATAATACATAAACAACCTTTCGCAATCTCATCAATTTTCTCCTCTCTTTTTGTACATACTTTATCCCAACGCTAACCAAATTCACAGGCAATGGCAAGCATGAAAAATGAAAAGTGCTCCGCCTCTCGTCCAAGTCCGTATCAGATTAGTTCGTAGGACTGAGGTAAAGCTGTTTCTTTGTCCAGAAAACTGGAGTGTAATAATCTCACGCAAAGCCGCCAAGTCGCCAAGATACCACGATGGGTTGTGTAATCCTAAATCGCGGTTTTTCTTTGCGTCTTTGCGCCTCTGCGTGAGGTATATCGAAAAAAGAGCACTGCCGCAAGCAGAGGGAACCCCAGACGTGCATGTCTGCTGTTTTTCGGCAATAACCACTGCGAGCATAAATGATGTGCTTCGCCTCTCGTCCTTACATGGTAAAGGACTCCTGCGCCTCATAGATCGTCCACCCGTACTCGGCCTGAGCTTTACGAAGCAGACGATAACGCGGCCCGAGCAAACCCCAGCGTGCAGCCCTTTTCAGCACTCGAGGCCACGGCTCCATCACTCTGGTAACAACACGCTCGCGCCCTTCCCATACTACGTCCATTGGTTTTGGCCAACCGGCGCACGTGGCGAAAATTATATCCAGCTTTTGCGGCGCACCTCCAAAGTACGCTCTGCCATGTTTATACACATCACCCGGGGTAAAGACCGTGTAGCGTCCCGGCAGCCCCGGCCTTCCTTGATACGTCAGTTCAAAATAATACGAGTTATTAGGCTGCACTGGAACCGGTTCAGCAAAAGCAAAGCTGACTAGGTCTGGATTCTGTCCTGGGCGCTCGGCCCCTTCAAGCGTGGACACACCCAACTGGCGTCGTTTTCCCGGACTGTCCCACAGGGTGAGCATCACCTTTTCTGACGGATCCATATAACTATTGTCTAGCAGTACCACTATCCGCGCGAGACAGTTCGTTTTGGGCCCGGTAACAAATGTCTGTCCAAATGCTGATCCTGTGGAAATGAAACTGCCAAGTAAACTGCGGACATCTGAGCGCTGATCCACAATAAGTTTATGGCCGCCCTGAAGCAAGATAAGTGAATGCTCGGGGTGATAGAGCAGCAAGGCCCCTGCAGAAATCGGCTTATCCATGTTTGGTTGAAGATACGCCGAATGTACGTCTGGTTTGCCATGAAAAAGCTTCAAGAGAAGATCTGTTGAACCGCCCCATTCTGATCCCGTTGGCAACATAAAAAAGAGATCACCGCGCGCGGGCAGATGTGCTGCCAGCTCTTCTACCATTCGCGCGTTTATATTCTCGCTGGCCGTATAGTTTCTAATGAAATGAATATTCGCCATGAGTCCCATCATTATAAATACGCCAACAGCCAGAAGCAGCACCACGGCCACCGTTGTCACCAGGAGTCCCCGTAGGCACTGGCGCCATGACACCGCGCGTGGCAGAACAGCCACCAGCCCACCTGTGATACTGACCAACACAAGAACACAAACGGCTTTCCCTGCAAAAGGCAAGCAGAGGAGCCCGATAAAAAGCACCAGAACCACTGCCCCAACGCCGAGCCAGATTCCTGTGCTCGTCCGAATTTGCTGAAACGCCCACTGACACTCCCGCCACAATGCCAGACCTTCCACTCCCATGAACGCTGCCAGTGGCGCCACCATAATTGGCATATAGCGCGGCAAAAAGTGCGGCCACGGGGTATAAATCAACAATCCACAGAGCGCTAGGGCAAGGAAAAACAACTGGCAAAGCTGGACAACCATCAGCCTCACCCTCTGGATCGCATTTTTGATCAGCCGATAGACAAATGAGCCAAGGCAGACGTAGAATAGCGGCCCCATGCCCACTACAAGGTACGACAGATATGTGCTGAACCCATCGCTGATCTGTCGGCTTCTAAACGAATACGCTTCGATATAGGAGACATCCCCAACCGTGATGGCAACACGCATGATCAGCATGCCAATTGTAACCACTATCATTCCTGCTGCGGCCATAATGCCCCAGAACAGGCAGACTGGCTTTTGTTGGCGCGTTGCCACCAGCACCACAAAGAAAATCACCATGGCAATAGGAACGGCTACAATAGTCTGCTTAACAAAAACGGCCAGGAAGAGGAGACATAACGCAGCAATGCCTATTCGTACGTCGCTGCCTTGCACAGTCTGCGCCTCAGCAATTCTTTTAAAGCTCAGCATCAGGAGAAATACAATCAGCAGGTAAAAAGGCACCAGCGTCGAATCCGTCGCGTGCAGCCGATACCAGTTCGCCAAGTAGGCCTGCATATCACTGCTGTAATGGATCGGAGAAAAGAGCGTGAACAGCAGCACCCCGAGCCGGGCTGCACGCTGATCTCTTGATACCCGGAAGACAATCAGATACAGAAGCGCCGCACAGATGAGAAAATTCACCAGTTTAAAGACATGATACACCCATACGGTTTTCCCGGCGATCAGCTGTTCAACAGCAACAAAAAGGTAGCTTAGCATCCACGGATTCGTCGGTTGCACATAGGCGGAAAGGTCAAGATGCGTGATAGGGGAAGTGAGGCCAAGGCGAAGAAGTAAGCGATGGGTTTCAACGAAAACGAGCGCATCATCAACAAGCGACCAGGGTAAGCTGAGCGCCGGAATAACCAAAGCGATCAAGAGACACGCCAGAATAGCCTCGCCAACAAGATTTTTCATTCACTATGCCTCATCGAATTTGTGTTGCTACATCGGACTTGCTATGCAGTAGAGCCCGTCGCAACGTGTCCCCAGGTAATAGTCACACGGGCGCAGGTTCGCGCAGCTCAGCGGATGTGTCGCGGATCAAGTGCATCCCGCAGCCCATCGCCCAGAAAATTGAACGCCAGCATGGAAATGCTAATCGCCGCTGCCGGGAAGAAGAGCAAGTACGGATACACGCGAATTCCACTCGTCGCATCCGCAGCCAGTGTGCCCCAGCTCGCCAGTGGTGCCGAAACCCCAAGGCCAATGTAGCTCAGAAACGATTCGGCAAAGATCGCTTCCGGGATGCTCAGGGTCAGCGTTACGATTATCGGGCCAAGAGTATTGCTGATGATATGCCGAAAGATAATCCGGGTGTGCGACGCTCCCAAAGCGCGTTCAGCCATAACGAAATCCTGCGCTTTCAGGCTAAGCACCTGGCCGCGCACAATTCGCGCCATCGCAAGCCAGTACGTAAATCCCAGGGCAAGGAAAATATTTTTTAACCCCGGCTGGAACACCACCATGAGCAGGATGACAAAGAGGATCAGCGGAATGCCATAAAAGATGTCTACAATCCGCATCATCACTGCGTCCGTGCGACCACCCACGTAGCCAGCAATCCCACCGAACGTAACGCCAACCACCACGCTGATCAGGCTGGCAACCACGCCGACTGCAAGGGAGATGCGCGCCCCGTACAGCACCCGCGTCAGCTGATCGCGCCCGAGATAATCAGTCCCAAACCAGTGACTCCAGCTCGGGCCCTCATTAGTATGCTCATAGTCATTCTCATAATACGAATAGGGTGAAATCCATGGCCCAAAAATTGCCGCTCCAATCAGAGCCAGCACAATGCACCCGCCCACCACAGCCATAGGATTATGGCAGAGTCGTCGCGCTGCAGATCTCCATAGCGAAATCTCAGCCATCGCCATCTTCTCCAGTGCTTCGCGTGGTGGACACCGCCGCATCAGAATTCCCTGCGCACAGCCCCTTCCTATAGCGAGTGGCGAGCAACACCGGTGCTAGCACGCCCACCAGCGCGATCAACCAGAGATAGCGCCATAAGCGCGTGCATACTTGCTCGAGACCAGTCGGACGCTCGGGATAGAGATATCTCCCGGGTATCGGCTGCACGTAATAACCGCCACCCGGGATCGTCCAGTACACGTACATCAACCCATTGTCGCCAGGATATGGCTGATACTGAAACGTGAGCGGATACATTCCCTGCTTAAGCTCAACGGACGCTCGGGGTAGATGCTGTGGGATTTCCTGCGTGTTCATAAAAAGCTGGGTATTATTCAAATTCACAGAGTATGTGCCCTTAATCTTCATAAAGAACTCATACGTGCCAGTCAGCGGTGCTTCAAGATACCCTGACCAATGCCAGGATTCCTCAGAGCCACTGTTTTGCGGGCTGCTAAAGCGTAACCTCTTGTCCAGGGTCGCCTCCTGTGCCACAGCTCCCTTTACATACTCCTTCACCAGGCCTCGCGGCCCCTGGAAAATCCTCACCCCAGCAGCGCAAATAACAAAGAGCACCAACCAGATCGGCACCCATCTATTCAATCGGAAAAAGTCGCGACACACATCCCGGAGCCCGCGAATCCTAAGTCGCGGCCAGCCAGGCAGCCGCCTCAGCACTGACGCACTGAACCCGAGGCCCACCACGCACAACCCGTAGAAAAGTGCGAGCACCCAGTGAAATTGCCCTGCGATCAACCGATACAGCCAGAGCTGAATCTTTCCATCCCCGATCAGGTACCACGCGCCTGCCAGCGACGAAACCTGCGGGATGAAGAGAAACGCATTCTCGCCCGGCAACAAGCCCCAGATTTCGTTATTGTACGCAATAGAATTCACCAAGGCGTTCAACAGCTGCACCAGAATGCTCACGACAACCATGACCCACACGAACAGCCACCGGAGCGGAGTTTGAGCATCGCCCTCTTTCAACCCAATGCTCAGTGGAAGAAGAAAAAACGGAATCGAAGCAAGAAGAAAGCGCGAGCCCAGCGTCCACCCTGCGTGCCAGGTCCAGAATTTACCATACAGGTAGAGCTGTAGCAGGAAGAAGAGAAGCGCGAAGAGGCTGATAAGGCGCTCGCGCCGGAAGAACCTTGGGAAAAACAAGAGACTGACAAGGAGCACAGGATTGTAGAGAAACAGGCCACGCCCTACACTCACGAGCGACCCGTATGCGCCCGTGAGAATATTTGTGGTGAAGTCCGATCCCTCATAGGCCGTCTTAAAGAACGATCCACGCAGCCCGTAGTTGATACACCCGGTAACAATCATTGCCAGGAACGCGGGAATGATTAACCAGCAGAGAACACAAGTGCGGATGTGCCTATCCTCTGATGATTGCTGTCGCACGTTCCCAATATAAAAAAGCAGGTAAAGCGGCAGGAAAAGAATTGCCGAGAATTTCGTCAAAATGCCAAAAGCAAAAAAGAGTCCGGCCTTCGCGTACAGGCCTCTCTGCTGAGATCGGGTCCCTGCAACAAGGTAATAGAACGCACCTAGAAAGCACAGGGCACTCAGTGGTTCAGAGAAAAAAGTCTGTGAGTAAGGCAGCACAAGTGTCGCGCACCCCAACACCAGCGCGCTCGCCAGCGCTACACCTGTATCTCCCACTAACAAGAGAACGAGCCTGAAAAAATAAAGACACAGCAGGGCGATAATCACCACATTGGCCAGGGGCAGAAAACCAACGTCGGCTTGAACCAGGGTAGGCTCTATGCGCTTGAGCAGTCGGTCAAGCAGGTAAAACGGTATGCCAGCAAGCGATTGTCCCACTCCATAGCCTGTTGAAGTCTGGCCGTAAGTCTCTTCAAACGTGAGTTTTCCGTGCTCGACGATGTTCTTGGTCACCAGGCCCATCAGCACTTCGTCGCTCGAATAAAAAGCACCGGAGAAAAAGAGCCCGTAAAAACAAATGAAGAAGACAACCAGCCATATCTGTATTCGCCTGATGCCAGGTTCGCGCAATGTCATGGCCATGGAGTTCAGCTCCTTCCTGTCCGCCAAGCCGGATTCTCGCGCAGCTCAACCCTGCTTGTAAAGCACGATTCGGGGATCCAGAAACATATAGACCAGGTCAACCAGAATGTTCATGGTCACGAGTAGCGTGCCATAAAAAACCGTAACCCCGAGAATCACGGTATAGTCACGATTAGCCACGCTCGTCACGAAGAATTGTCCGAGGCCTGGAATATTAAAAATCTTCTCGACCACGAAGCTGCCGGTAAATACAGCAGCAATCAGCGGGCCGAGGTAAGTGACAACGGGTAGAACAGCGTTCTTCAGCGCATGGCGAAACAGAATAACTCCTTGCGCTACACCTTTCGCCTGTGCCGTGCGAATATAATCCTGACCCATCACATCCAGCATGCTGGCACGCGTCAGGCGTGTGATGAAGGCGAGCGAGAAACCCGACAACGCCAGCACAGGCAAAACGATCTGCTGCACACTTCCCCACCCTGCTGCTGGAAGCCATTGCAACTTCAGGCCGAAATAGTATACCAGCAGCGTGGCCAGAATAAAACTCGGCACCGATACGCCAACAATCGCCATCAGCATCACCGTATGATCCTGCCAGCGATTATGCCTGAATGCCGAATATACGCCAACCGGTACACCTATGAGTAATGAAACGAGCACCGACACAAAGCCCAAAAGCGCCGACTTCGGAAACCCATCTTTGATGATATCGTTCACTCGTCGGCCTTCGTAAGTCAGCGACGGCCCCAGATCGCCCTGCACCACATGCAACAGGTAATCCAGATACTGCCTGTACAGAGGCTCATCGAGCCTGTAGCGCGCCTCGATATGTGCGCGAATCTCTTCAGCCACGTACCGCTCGCTGTCAAACGGCCCGCCGGGAATCGCATGCATCATCGCAAACGTGATCGTAATAATAATCCAGATGACAATCACCAGATGCCCAAGTCGTTTCAGCACGTATCCCAGCATCGCACAACCATCCCGGATAGAAAAGCAGCGCCCATGGCATTGCTCCCTACGAACCTTTGCTCCCACAACCTGATTAATACCCGCAGAGCACACCTACGGACGTTCAATATACGCCTTTGTGAAATCAATGTATCCAATCGGATTGCGAACGACGTTCTTTACGTATGGTTTCTGAAGGTAGAGGTTTACGTAATAATAGATCGGACAAATCGGCATATCGTCGAAGAGGATCGCCTCAGCCTGGTGCATCGAGGCCATCCGGCGCTCCTGATCGCGCAACTTCTTTGCTTCCTGGATAAGAGCATCATAGCGTAGGTTTGACCATTGCGCGTCATTGTTCCCGCTTTCGGTCACGAAAAGATCGAGAAAGGTCATAGGGTCAAGGTAGTCGCCAATCCAGCCGTGGCGGGCAAACTGGTAATTCCCATCACGCCGGTTCTTGATCACAACTTTCCATTCCTGATTCTGAAGACGCACCTTGACTCCCAGCGCCCGGCGCCACATATCTTGGAGCGCTTCAGCTATAATCTTGTGTTGTTCCATCGTATTATAGAGATACGTCACTTCAGGAAAGCCCTTGCCGCCTGGATAGCCGGCTTTGGCTAGCAGCCCTCGCGCCTCCTCCACCGCATTGTCCGAAAAATAGTTGCCGCCCACTGGTCGAAAGTCCGTTCGACCATCAGCGTCCTTCAGCCCGGGTGGTACAAACGCCTGTGCTGGCACTTGCCCGCCACGGGTGACTTTCTCTACGATGATCTGGCGATTCACCGCCAGCGTGAATGCCTTACGCACGTTTGGGTTGTCAAACGGAGCCTTCCTGGTATTGAAACAGACGTAGTACGTTCCAATGTAGGGCGAGCGCTGTAGCTGGCCGGTACGCTCGAGGCGTGGAATGTCTGGAAGTGGCACCGTGTGGGTTACGTCAATGGCACCGGTTTCGAACGCCGTCAATTCCGTAGATTCCTCTTCAATCATGCGATATACAAGCTCCTGCAGCGGAACTGCTTTTGCGTTCCAGTAATACGGATTTTTTCTGCACTTCAGACGACTGTGATGCCGCCACTCAACCATCTGAAACGCACCGTTGCCTACGTACGTCTTCGGATCCAACGCCCACTCAGGATTATTCGCCACAACCCGCGGGTTCACCGGCATATACGTCGTGTGCGCTAGAAGCGAAAGGAAATAGGGAGTAGGACTCTCAAGCTGGACTTCGAGGGTCTGACCATCAATAGCGCGGATGCCGACAGAGCTAGGGTTATCGAGCTGACCGGTTGTATAGTCCCGCGCACCACGAATATAGTAGAGCTGATATACATACTCGGATGCAGTTCCGGGACGCAGCACGCGGTGCCATGCATAGACAAAGTCGCTCGCCCGCACAGGATCACCGTTTGACCAGTGCGCCTTGCGCAAATGGAACGTATACGTCTTCCCATCTGCTGACTCTTCCCAACGCGCCGCCGCCCCCGGATACACCTGCCCCTCGGCGTCCAGTCGCACCAGCCCTTCGAAACAATTCAGAATGATCGAAGCCTCTGGAATGCCAGTGGATAGCGCGGGATCGAGCGTCTCGGGTTCGGTCCCAACATTATAAATCATGGTCTCGCTTCGCTCAACTGCATGAACACCGGCCGCCCCTACTACCACCAGGCCGATAATCACCCATACCGTAAACCGCTGCATCACCCGACTTATCTCCTTTTCCAGTCTGCACGTACGAACCTACATACAGAAGCATGCGAAGTTTGTAAAACACTTTTTCGTTTACTGCGCAATGCAACCAGCGCTCACCTCAGGGGGGCTGTCGCGAAGGCGTCCTGTCTTCATATGATGTAGGGGCACGCTGCAGCGTGCCCCTACAGGTGGCCAGACGTCTGCCCAGGCATCCGCCCCGGCGAACCCTACATGACATGCTAACCAAAGGAAGGACTATCACTCAGACCTATTGTGGGCACTACTGCCTGGTTCGCCGAAGGCGAACCAGAAGCCGGTGGCGATTTCATCCGCCGAAGCCTGGCGAAGGCGGATGAAATTGCCCGTAATGAAAGGTTTAGGAGGGGAGCGCGAGGGGTGACCCTTTTTCCAAAGGGTCCCCCTCGCATTTTTTCAAATGCAAAATTTAGGCCCAAACGCCACTGCAGGCGTAGTCCTCCGCACTGTACCATAACTCAGGGGGTGCTTGGGATCGGGAGGGCTTCAATAGTTGCGCGGTCGAGGTAGAGCGATGCCTCAACTGCATCGTCTGGATTGAAGTTGAGTATGTCAAACGAAACGATCAGATTCTCGCCGACGCAACTCGCAGGCGGCAAAAAGTAAAGGCGATCGTATATGGTATTTGTG
>CAYVXD010000087.1:0-17322 GCA_964454265.1 uncultured Candidatus Sumerlaeota bacterium
CGCTACGCACTGGGCTATTCTATTCCGTTCCTTCGGAACTTAAAAATTTTTTGCGATACCATAGCCATAATCAGAATTGCTTTCCCCTGCCCGTTTTGCCCACACTAAATTCTGAGATATCAGCTGTCGCGATGCCTTCGGGGTTTTGCGTCTGGATTCGGGAAAGGGGGAAGATGGAAGTGGGAAGGTATGGACTTCCTAAATGCGTACGACCGGGAGGTATTTGAAGCGGGCGAAGGAAGGCCTCCGGTGAGTAATGAGCGCTATTCTGATTGTCCTAGCTAGTAGTCCGTCACAATAGAATTGATGGATATGCTCTTCGACAAGCTCAGAGTGAAGCAGGTGATTGAAAAATAGGGTACAGTCCACGCGCTCGTTCCTCGCTTGGGACAGTCCCCGATTTTTCTTCCCCCTCATTTCAAATGTGATGGTGTACTGGTAATCAGCTGCCTACTTGTAGGAAGGACCATTATAAATTTAGTGCCACGACCAATGTGGGTTTCCACCCGGATAGTTCCTTTATGCCGCTCAACGATCTTCTTAGCAATAGCCAGTCCAAGTCCTGATCCACCAATGCCCTTGGTACCGAAAAACACACTCCAGATTCTCGGGAGCACCTCATCGCTAATACCCAGGCCTGTGTCTCGGACCGAAATGGCAAAGTAATCGCCATCGGGTAACACTTCAGTTCGAATCTCGATTCGGCGTTCGTCATCAGGCTTCTCCGGCTTGTCCTCAATCGCCTCAAAGGCGTTCGCTATCAGGTTCCTCAGGGCCTCTTCAATCGCTTTCTCGTCTATCCACGCGAGTTTCACCTTCGGATCCAGAGTCACAGCCAGATCAATAGACTGCTTCATCACTGCTGACCGGTATGAATCGCAAATACGCTTAACAAACTCATTGACGCTCACGATGACAAGCTCGAGCTTACGGTCAGTTGAATAAGCCGTTATTCCCTGCAGAAGGTTAAGCATCTGCTCGTAGCTTGCTTTCAACCCCCTCCACACTTGCTCGGCGCCTTGCGAATCCTGCCTGCGCAGCGCGCGATCCATCTGTTTCAGGCGGTCTGAACTGTCCGACAGTACGGTCTGCAGAAACTGACCCATGCTTGCAATCGTCTCGCCAGTTGCAGCAGACCGGTCACGTTGTACCTGCTCGCGATGCAGCGAATCGTAGTCAAGCGCCAGCGCAACCTGATTAGCAATACACGCCAGCAGCGAAAGATCGCTCTCCGTAAACGTCCTCTTCGCCGTGAAGGAGTCCAGATACACGGCTCCCCGGACCCGTTTGCCCCCTACAAGTGGCGCACACAGCGAATTCTGGACTTGTTCCCTCAGAATACTACTCGAACTATACGGCTGCTGCGGGGTAAACAGAACGGCTATCTTTTCGCTCACCACGCGCCGGACAATCGCCGTGCTGAAACCTATATTGTCATCACGCGACACTGCCAATTCTGGCCGAAACCAGCACGCTTTCACCTCGAATTCCGACGCCTCTCCCCCTTCCACGTACAAATCATGCCGGTAAATCACCAGCACGCGATCCGCACCGGTCGCTACGCCCAGACACTCAATCACCTTCTCCAACATTATCCCTGCGTCGCGGGTCTCATTGATAATTTCACCCACTTCGTATAGCACACGCAAATTCCGCCGAATTTGATTCAGCATCTTGGGATCAACATTTTGCACCTTCTCCAGACTCGCGACCGAGAGCTCCATAGCGGTCTTCGCCTCACTTGCTTTGATCTTCGAGCTAATGATGTCGCGATATTCCTCAATCGCCTCCTCTTCAATCACGGCTCGCACTTCCGCGGTGCTACATTCATCCATATCCGACGTGCGCAGAAAAATCAGCTGATAGCGAGATTCCTTACCAAACGTGATCACCGCATTGTTATCCAGGAACTGCTCAACTATACGCCGGTCATTCACGAACGTCCCATTCGTACTCTGGAGATCCGTGACCACATACTGGCCGTCGCGAAATCGCACCACACACTGGTCGCGCGAGATCGCAGGTGAGGACAGCACAATATCAACTTCCGGACTCCGGCCGATGCGCACCTCGCCCTGCGCAATCTCGTAAGTCTGCGAATCTTTCCCTTCCACACAGAGTTTTAGTTTTGCACTCATTTTATATCGCCTTGATGAATAGTTTCCGGCGAAACAATCCTCAGCATCTCGTAAAGCTCGTTCCCGTCCTTGGGGCGTTGCTCTCGATCCTTTTCCAGACAGCTAAAGATCACCTCACGAAACTTTTCCGGCACGTCCGCACGCAACTTCTCTAATGGTGGCGGCTCGCTATGAAGATGCTGGGCAAGCACATTGCCACCGACAAATGGTGTCTGTCCAGCCAGCAGCTCGTACATCATAATCCCCAGGGCATAAATGTCCGCGCGCGAATCAACCTCCTTGCCCTTGATCTGTTCGGGCGCCATATAGGGTAACGAGCCCATCAGGCTGCCCTCCCGCGTAAGGCTGACCTCATCGGCCAGCCGGGCCAGGCCAAAGTCCATCACTTTGACATTATCGCCATCCGCGGTTATCATGATGTTTTCTGGCTTTATATCACGATGAATAATATTCTCCTTGTGCGCCAGGCTGAGCGCATCAGCAATCTGCAGTGAATAGCGCAACGCCAGCATAACTGTTAAGTTCTGCTGGTTCTGTAGGATTTTTCGCAAATTCGTACCCTTGATGTACTCCATGGAAATAAAGCATTCGTTCTTTTCCGCACCCACATCGTATATGGCCACAATGTGTTGGTGGCTCAGCCGCGCAGTGGCTCGTGCTTCTCGTACCAGGCGCTGGCGCAACACCTCGTTGTGGCTCAGGTGCGTAGGCAGTACCTTCCACGCCACCTCACGGTTCAGCTTGCGGTCAAGTGCCAGGTAAACAACACCCATCCCTCCCTCTCCCAGGCGCGACATAATCTGGTAGCGCCGCCTCATGTCGTCGCTCATATCGTGAATCCGTCGCGTCATTGAGGCCTGGGAAGCTTGGGATGAACCACTGGCATCGGAAAATACCGCACTCAGCTCCTCAACCCGTTTCAGCCGATCCCGCACATCGCGATAGTAGAAATCCACCGCAAGAATCTTCTCGTAAATGTCCTTCGCGTTCGGAAACCGGCCCGCAAACTCGTAGGCCAGCCCCAGACCGTAGAACGCTGGCCGGTTCTCAAATGTCACCTTTGTTGCCCCACCCAGGCACTCCATGTAGCGGTCAATCGCAATATCATAGAGCTGCTCCTGCACAAAGCACTCGGCCAGGCTCATCAGGGCATCCCGGCGGTATTCCTCCGCTGGAACCAGCTTCTGAAAGATTTTAATCGCCTCTTCTGTACGCTCCTCCCGCAAGTACAAGACTCCAAGCGCGTAGGCGATCTGATTGTCCTCGCCATACTCATCCAGATGCTTCTCATAGTTTAAAATGGCCTGCTGGTTCTGATTCGCGTCCCGGTAGAGCTTGGCCGCCTTGCTGTATAGTCCCGCTCGTTCGTAAAAGCTGGCCGAGAGCAACTTATCCGAAAGCCCTTCGTAGAGTTCAGCCGCTTTCTCGAAATTACCTGCTTTCCCATAACAATACGCAGCCTTAGCGAACTCCTGCATTTCCTCATAAAGTCCCGCGGCCTTTCCGAAATTTCCCGCCTTCTCAAAGTGGTTCGCCGCTGTCAGAATATCACCAATAAGGTGGATATTCTGCGCTGCCTTCTCGAAGTCGCCCACTTCCCTATAGAGCCGAAACGCCTCCCTATGGTCGGCAATTGATTCATAAATCTCCGCCGCCTTGCGCAAGTCCTTGCCCGCTTCATAGCACGCTGCGGCCCGCCGTTTACAATCAAGCAGTCGCAGTAACAGCATGACGCGGTTCTCCAGAGCCAGCGTAAAATGCCCCGGACGCCGATCCAGACTTACCACTCGGATTTTATCTTCATAGTGCCATTGCCCATGGCATCTCCCCTCAACGTCAAACACCAGCACATCATGTGCATCAGCCACAACTACAAGCGGCTCATTGGATAGATACAAGAAATCTTCAATCGTCTCACCATGCGTATGGCACCACACTTCCTCCAGGGCTCTGGTGAAAATCCCAATCTGATTCTCTCCTATGCCTGCCAGTACATGGTCAGCCTGGCCTCCGCACCGCAACCGATAAACGCGACCCCCAAGCGAACGCCGCTTCCGCACCACACCACTCGTGTCAAGACAATACAAATCCCCAGCCAGCGTTCCAGCATACAGTGTCTGCTGATCCGGCGCATGACAGACACTCCATGCCTTGAACGACGTCTGTAGCTCCCACTTGACGTTCCCCGTCGCATCCAGACACTGAATTATGTCCCCCGTGGCGATCACCACACTCTCGCCTTCCCGAGACAACGATATCCCGCGCACCGCTTCAGGGTATTCCTTTTGCCAGACCACCGTATGTTTGTCATCCAGACAGTAGAGCTGCCCGTCGTCCGTCCCAACAATAATACGGCTCGCCTTCTCGTCAGTGCTTAGCGACACTGGGGAGGCTGCACCCGGAATTTTGAATTGCCAAACCCGCTCGAATCCCTCATTAAACAGAACGATCTCGCGAGTATCCAGCCCTACGACGAGGTGCCCGGATTTCTGGGCGTGAGCCGTACAAATCACCTCGCCACGTTCCACAATCCGCTGTACTTCCTCACAAAGTAGCAAAACCTCATATAGCGCTGCTGCCCGCAGTACAGTGCCTGCATCCTGCTCATAATATTCTGCAGCACGCTGAAGTTGATTGCGCTGCTCGTATATCTCGCCCGCCTTCTCGAAGTTCTGATTCTTCACATACAGTGCTACTGCCTTCTCCACATCACCGATCAGCACATAAAGCGCCGCCCCGCGGTCCAGTTGGCCCGCCCGTTCCCAGAGCGCCGCCGCATAAAGGTGTTCCCCGTTTGCTTCGCACGTCTTTGCATCTTCTGCACTACGCCCCTTCTTTTCGTACATCTGCAGCACAATATCGTGGCGCCCAAGCCGCTTGTACAGCCGAATAGCATCGTCCAGATGCCCTCCCATTGCGTAGTACTGCGCTGCCTTCTCGCGCTTTCCGCTCTGCTCGTAGATCTGCGCCGCCCGACGTCTATCACCGAGATCGAGGTAAAGATTAACTGCCTTCTGTAACTCTCCCCCCAGAAAATAACAACGGGCAGCCTGGAGCATCAGCTGCTCCTCGCGCAACAACTCGGCTGCCCGCAAAAACTCACCTCTCCGAATGCACATGGCCGCTGCTTTGCGCCGATTCCCGCTTTGTACCCACGCCTCTATGGCTGGCGCAAACTGGCCCTGCTCTTCGTAGAGCTCTGCCACGCGCCTGAAGTTCCTCGCGCGCGCATACCAACGAATCGCCTTCTCCAGATCTCCACGGTTACAATGCTTGCTGGCCCGCGACTCCAGAATTCGGCTGAACATGCCCATCCTTGCAATACTCTCCGCAACGAGATCTCGTTACAGTCGCCGCTATCCATCTCTGTACTAGCTCGTACTTGTTGGTTGCTTGACTTCGGCCCGTTCGGGTGTTGAAACCTCTTCTTTCTCGATCTCAATCCCGCTCCACCGCTGAATCTCCTGGAACGTCAGATCAATGCTTGCAAAGCTCTCCCTCTCGCTGTACGACAAAACGCCAATCCCCTCCTCCAGCGTGCTAATGTGCTGCAGTGCCTTGATAAAGCCGGACTCACGCAACGAAATGTAATTGCCCGTCTTGTATGCCAGCCGCCGTATCTCCGCGGCATTCTTATTCAGCAAAAAGGCGCTACGAATCTCATCGTTCATAGCCAATAACTCAAATGCCCCCGAGCGCCCAAAATATCCAGTATAGTTACACTCCGCACACCCTTTTCCCCTGTAGAATTCAAACCGATCCGGGTCGAAATCCTTGATATGAAACTCCTTCACGATCTCCACAGAAGGAGAATAGCGCTCCCGACACTGCGGACAAATCTTGCGAACGAGCCGCTGTGAAAGTATAGCCATACTGGTGCTCGACAAAAGAAACGTCCGCAGCCCCGAATCCATCAGCCGCAAGACCGCTCCGATCGAATCGTCCGTGTGAATGGTTGAGCACACCATATGCCCTGTCAACGCCGTCTGAATCGCCCCGTACGCAGTTGACTCGTTGCTAATCTCGCCTATCACCATCACATCTGGGTCCTGATGCATCATGGACTTTACCCGCTCAGCTATAATCCCCTCTTGCATTGACTTGACCTGGCATTGAGATATCCCTTCGATGCTATATTCCACCGGGTCTTCCAGCGTCACGATCTTGACGTTCCAGGTATTGAGATAATTCAGGCATGCATAGAGTGAGGTCGTTTTCCCACATCCCGTTGGCCCTGTAAATAGTATCAGCCCACTGGGCGAATCCAGAATCAATTTCAACGTCTTCAGCACGCGAGGTAGCATGCCCAGGTCTTCCAGATCGCGCAGTCCCAATTCCTTGGTCAATAGGCGAATCGTCACCGTTCCACCCAGTACTGTTGTAAAGATGGAGATACGCAGGTCAATATCCTGCTTATTATAAGAGATAAAAATCCGCCCCTCCTGGGTCTCGCGTATCTCTGTAATGTCCATCCGCGCCATGACCTTCAAGCGCCGGATAATCGGATCCATCAGATACTTCGGCAAATCCGTCCTGTAGATCAATTTGCCATCAATCCGGTAGCGAACGCGCAGCCGATCTACCTGCGACTCTATATGAATATCACTGGCTCGCTCTTTGATTGCATTGCTCAGAATGTAATTGACGATATTGACGATCTGGCCTGTTGCGCCTCGCGCCGGTGTATCATCATCCATAGGATAGCGCCGAAAGGCCGCCTGTTGCGTTTCGTCCAGCGGGCTCACCATACTGCTACTTACCAACTCTTTCTCCTTGACAATCTCCTCGAGCACCTTCTTGACGGCCGACTTCGGTGCCACCGCCATCTCGTACTTCTCACCGTAGGTGTTGCGCAGAAACTTCTGCACGAATCCATCTGTCGGATCGTGAACCAGCACCGTTACCGCGCCCTCATTCTCCCACATCGGCAGCACACCGTACTCACGCATGAACTTTTCCGGCAGCCGACTGAACAGCTTCATGTCAATCAGCCGCTTGTCAGGTAACACGTACGGGAGATCCATCTGGATGCTGAATGCCTTGGCAAATTCCTCCTCCGTAATCGCGCCAAGATCAATCAGAATTTCCCCTATCGGTTTCTTCTTCTCCTTCTGAATCTCCAGCGCCTCTTCAAGCACCTCTGGCGTGATTGCACGATTCTCAATCAGGATTACTCCAAGCTGCACCTTGTGCTCATACTTCGTCGTTACCTCGCGCAGGTCCCGCTTGCTCACGTATCCAAGATCAACCAGTATCTCTCCAAGCCTCTTCTTCTTAATCAACTCCTTCTGAACCTGCAGGGCGTGCTGGAGCTGGTTCTCATTGATCTTGCTGTCCTTAATCAGCACCTCACCAATCTTTAATCGCATCATCCTATACCAGTTCCTTTCAAGAATCGCTAGAGAAGTCCTCCCGAATATGCCAGACCCTTAGCTTACGAGCTCGTCATGAGACACAAATAATAGGATGGGCACAATTCAATAAATCGTCATCATTTTTGACAAAGTATAGCATTCTCAGGCATATACAAAATTATTTTCCTCTCCTGCGAAGGTCGATTTTCTCCTGGCCAATGCCTCGCCGCATGTGGATTAATTTTTCAAACTTTTCTAATTGCAATAAACGCGCGGCACGCGCTCTCCAACTTCACATACAATCTCGTTGGGAATAGTTCCGATCGTCTCGGCAATCTCTTCAATTGGCAGATGAGCTGTGCCTTTCTTTCCATAGACGAGCACTTCGTCACCCGCCTCTGCGCCCGGAACTCTGGTAACATCCAGCAAAACCTGATCCATACACACGCGGCCAACTATTGGCACCCGACGCCCGCGCACGATCATGACACCACGGTTTGACAGACTCCGCGGATAGCCATCTCCGTAGCCAATTGGGACGGTTGCTACGCGCATACGGCGCAGGGCCTTAAACGTACGGCCGTAGCTGGTATATCGCCCTTTGCCCACGTTGCGTATCATCACGATCCGGCTCAGCAGCGTCATCGCAGGATGAAGCACCACTGTGCGCTCTACAACCGGCGTGGGGTATAAGCCAAACACTGTAATTCCAGGTCGTACCAGATCAAAGTGGGCATCCGGATGCTGAAGAATTGCCCCGCTGTTAGCTGCGTGAATCTTGCCCGGCCTAAACCCTACATGCTGGCACTCCTCCAAAACGCATTGAAAATTTCTTAACTGCCACTTAGTGTAGCTTGGCGACTTGCCATCTGAATCTGAGAAATGTGTAAAAAGCCCGTCAAATCGCAAATGCGCATATCGCACAAGCTCAGGCAGCACTTTCTTCCACTCTTCATGCCAGAATCCAAATCGCCCCATCCCCGTATCAATCTTCACATGCACGCTGGCCCTCCGCCCCTGAAGCCGTGCTGCGCGATCCAGCGACCGCGCCACGTCCAGGGAACCCAGTGCCACTGAAATCCGCTTGCGCACCACAATTTCCGCATCGCTTCGAAACACCGGCCCGAGCATGAGAATCGGGAGTCGAATCCCCTGTGCCCGTAGCTCCAAGGCTTCGTCCACGGTTGCCACGCCGAGCTGCGCTGCACCACCCTCAATCGCTGCGCGTGCCGCTTCTAGCATGCCATGCCCATACCCACGTGCCTTCACCACGGCCATCACCTGGCGCTTCTTACCAATCTTCCTTTGAATCGCCTGAATGTTTTTGCTGATTGCATCCAGGTGTATCACCGCAACTGTTGGCCGATGGATTCTCTTGTCGCCCATCCTTCGCTCCTTTCATGTAGTACATCAAAGATAGCCACAGAGACTCAGAGACACGGAGGATTCAAAAATGTCTTAATGATTTTCAATTGCGCACTCGATGATTACTTTCGGGTTGAGTATTGATCTTATACTTTCTCTGTGTCTCAGTGGCTCTGTGGCTCTATTACCGGATTGCGCAAAATGCCAATTCGTTCAACCTCCACTTCTACCACATCGCCCGGAAAGATCGGCTGTATCCCCTCAGGTGTTCCAGTGGCAATCACGTCACCCACCTCCAGGGTGATAAACCGCGTGATCGCCTCTATCAGCTGCGGGATTGAGAAGAGAAATTGGCGCGTATTCGCATGCTGCCGGACTTCACCATTCACCCGACAGCTAACATCCAGGGCCACTGGCTCGGGACATTCATCTGCGGTCAGCATAACGGGGCCAATCGGGCAAAACGTATCCATGCTCTTTGAACGAAACCAAGGATGGCCTTGCCCGATATCTTGCTTTTGCAGCTCGCGGGCTGTAACGTCGTTTAACGCAGTGTATCCGGCAATATACCGTGCTGCATCGGACGCCATTACCTGCCGCGCACGCCGCCCGATAATCACGGCAAGCTCCGCCTCAGGGTCCACTCGCGTTAGATAGGAGGGGTAGATGATCGGCTCCTCCGGATCAATTACTGCCGATGGAGACTTGGCAAAGAGAATCGGCTCACGAGGTGCCTCATGTCCGGTCTCTCGTGCGTGCGCCAGATAATTCCGACCCACGCAAATAATATTTTGCGGCTGTTCAACCGGCGCACATAACTGTACGTCGCTCAGCGCCCTGATTACTCCGGTCTCTTGCGAAAATTGTGCTGCAAATTCTATCAGGTTATCAACCGCCTCTCTCCGCTCCATTAAGAGCCCGAGGAACTGCGGCCATGTTCCCAGCTCCGGTATCTCTGCATCGCGTCTTTTTTCTCCGTAGAGCGAGTTGGCCACACTCAAATCAATAACGCGCTCACCCTGCACCACGCCAATGCACCGCCGCATGGTGTTGGCATCGGGTTTAAAAAGAACAATCTGCATCTCTTGCCTCGCTCTCTTAATAATCCTCTTCTACGCCATCGTGAACTGCAATTTTTCTTTCCGTGATTATCCCGCCTCACAGTCAACCAGCTCGCCTGACCCCTAATGAATTTACCATTGAAAATCAACAGAATAAAGCCACTGAGGCCAAGGGCACTCATAGCGATTAAAAAACGATTATTTATGTATAGCATGGAACCCAAGACTGTAGAATATTCTTCAGCATTCTACAATTTTGGAGAATATTCTTCAATCTGGGAGAAAGAAAAGGGAGCCGGGAAATGACTCTTGTGCAGCATAGAGAGTTGTTATTACGAGAGTTATGGAATTTTGCAAAATTGGATTAATATTGGCACGAATCTTTCTTACTTACATTGATTAAAAGCATCACTCTATAAAGAGAAAAATCGCAATGTTTTCTCTTGACAATTAGGGAGCTGTTTGGGTAGTTCTTAAGTAGGATCGAAACGCCAGGCTTGTTTTTTAAGGCCTGCTGCAATAATTCAAAAGGGGGGATCAGGGATGAGACATCCTACGAAGTCACGAATGCCGCATAAAATTGCGGCAAGGTTGTCTGTTGTTCGTTGTATGGTTTTAGTTGGTTGTTGTGTGTTAGTATTTGCATTGGCTATGGGAGTAAGGCTGGCTGCGGCTCAGACGCAGCTGGGCGAAGCTACGCTCATTGCTACTGAAGAAGAGCTCGGTCAACGAAATGAATCAACGCGGGTTTACCTGCATCACTATGATCAGCCGATTCTGGACGAAGAAGGCAAGGCAACTGGCGAAGTGCGTGAGATTTCACGTAAGGTAGTTGAAAAGGCTGATTGTCTGAACTACGATATCCAGGACTACACGCTCCGTCCAAAAGGCGCGCCAATATGGGAGCCTGCGGAATGTGATTTTCAGAGCGGCACAGCTGCAGACATTTCATACGAAGTTACAAAGGGCAAGGCAAAGGTGCGCTTCAGTAGCTCGCTCAATGACAAATGGCCTATCACGTATAGAATCAGCGAGCGCGGAGCAATCTATGAGCTCGGTCTCGGTATCTACGCGCTTGCCTATTATGACGCAAGCACGGGAGAAGTACGCCCGATCGAAGCAGTGAAGAACGTTAAGCCGGTGGCTGATGGAAATCATCTGCTTTACAGCGGTGCTTTCAGCGTAGGCGATCTTGAGTACATCTACGAGCGGAGCACATTCGAGCAGAACCTTATTGTGCGGAATCTTGGTGCGGTCATTGATCCTACCACCATGGGCATGAATCCACAAAGCACGTACGTCGGCATCATCTCTACGCTCGATCTTCCCCGGCTCACTATCACGCCTGTTGTGGTTGACCAGAACGATGCACAGCAGCCACTTGCCTCAGGCATTGCAGGAGATCAGCTTGCATTACCATTTAAAGACGCAAAGGGTAAGAACCTCTTTACCTTTGATCGGAGCGAAGCTTGGGATTCCACTGACCCTCGGGCACATCCGTCCGCTGATCCCGAGGTTTCGCCTCCCGAGCCGACCCCACCTGAAGCCAGCAAACCGATTCGCAAACAAATTACGCTCCTTTCCGATGGCAGTGCTCGCCTTTTTGAAGGGGTTCCTTACAACTGGCTCATCTCAGCTGAGCGCCAGCTCCCCGTCACGCTTGACTACCTTGTGCGCACAGGTACCGCTAATGGCAATGAAGCCTGGCAGAGCGGTGTCACTTATTTCATTTCGGACAACTACACTGTTCCCTCGGGCAGGGTTCTAGCCATTGAAGGTGGCGCTATTGTGAAATTAAATGGTGGCAAAAGGATCACCATCGCCAGCGGCGCAAAGCTCCTTGCCACCGGATCGAAATTTGATTACATCTTCATCACCGTTCCAGCGGACAACAGTGTCGGCGAGCCCGTAAGCGGGATCGGCGGCCGTGCATACGGGATTCAGTTTAGCTCAACAACCAGTACTTTCACCAATGAAAGCGAGATTAAATATTGCAAATTCCGCTACCAGAATCCTGCAATAGGGTTTCTAGGAAATATCAACTTAGCACCTGAGGGCATCGGTTCTGCGCCAATCGCCCATTGTATCTTCTGCTCAGTTACAGAATCAATCCGCTTTAGCGGCAACGGAAGTGCTACTGCTAAAATTCTTAATTGTCTTTTTGCTGGAGTGTCAACTACCGGTATCGCCGTTATTGGTGGTAGCCTGAATTTTGAAATGAAAAATTGCACCTTTCGTGACCATAATTACGGTTTTTATGCAGCAGATGAATTATACGTGGTGCTTAATTCGTATAATAATTTGTTCACATGCACTACGAAAAGCTTTGCGGGTGAGCCAGACTTGGACGTGGACGAAAGTCATATTGACTACTGTGCATTTTATGCAACTAATCCTGGGGATTTTATATACCAGGAGGTCTTTGGACCACACAATATTTTTCTGGAAGAAAGCCCCTACAATACAACTGACACGCAAAATGGGATTTTTTATATAGGCGATATCGTTGTAGGTGCTGACCACGTGACGCCGGAACAGTACTTTTTCGTGTCCGGTCTTGAGAATGGCGGCGATAATGACGCTGATAATTATGGTCTTGGTGACAAGACCGTATGTGCTCCGGTTGTTTTAACAGACGATAATATTAATGTTAACGAATACAATCCAGCAGGAGACAATGACGGTTATATATTCCGCAAATTAGTTGGTATGCAAGAGGATATCTACCACGATACCGGCACTGTGGACATCGGATTTCACTATGACGTCGTGAATGCCGTTTTTCAGGGAAATGAGATTCAATTGACTACTCCTGATTCCGATTTAGCGTTTGTAATTCGCCCCGGCGCAACAATGAGCTATCATGGGAGCTCTACGCAGCTAATTGTTACTGCAACCAGTACATCAGCAGGCTATCTCGAGGCCCAAGGTACGGTCGCCAACCCTATTCTTTTTACTTCAACCCATATGACCGGCGATGGCTTCTCAATGCCTGCCAGCTATCATTACGCCAACGCAATTCACTTCAGGGAGAACGCAATCGAGGAGACGATCCCAAGCCCCGAAAGCCGCATAGAGTTCTGCGAGTTTAACCGGGCGCAACGCGGCATCTGGATACAAAGCAGTGCAACTACTCCCTTTGAACTTAACTATCCGATTGCCAATTGCGTGTTCGAGAGGAACTACAATGCTGTCTACCTTTACTACAACAGATGCAACCGCATAGATATTTTAAACTGCCTCTTTGTTGCCAACGAGAATGCAGGCGTGTATACGTATTATTGGTACGAGCAAAATAACCGGAGGAGCTTTCTCAATTTAGAAGGAAATACGTTTTCCCAGAATACTAACGCGGTGGTCTTGCACGACAGCAATCAAGGCACCGCGGAGCTGCGCGCGGTTGTGGAAGATAATATCTTCTCCGGTAACAATGTGGCAGTTGCCACTGCTGGCTCTGGACAGGGAGAGGTCTATGACGTGACGCGCAATAATATTTTCTGGAACAATGGGACCGACATTCAGCAATCTGCGCTCGACATTTCGGATTCGACGAACAAAACGAATACTAACCCACTTTTCTGCGATCGCTCGCTGTGGTTCCAGGACTTGGCGCTTTCATTATTCTGGAACGACGGCTATTTTCTGGTGCAGCGCAGCGGGGATGCTTCACGTCGTGCGTATCGAGTGGAGACAGTAGTAACTGGAATTTCCGATGTGAACGATATTGAAGGGATGATTTACGTTGGCGTAAGTGAAGGTATTCCAAGTGATCCTTGGTTCGAGGAGCCGCAAACCTTCAAAGGCTTTTACTTTGATGGCTACTTTTCGCAAGGGACGCAGCAAGGCTCTGGGCCGACGTGGATTGCCGTGCAGGCGGAAAAATCTGCTGATCTCGGTTCGAATCCGTACTTTAAGCTCACCACGCCCGCTGGTTCCATCTGGGTTTATCTGCCCCCGAATATTCATCCCATAGAGGAAGAGGCAATTGCTCTTTTCCTGACCGAGGACGGCAGCACCTATTGGGGCAATACGTCCAAGCAAAGCCCGCAAGGCTATAATTTCTTTAATCAAGATGCCTACTATGCTGAGCGCTGGGCCGATAATAACCTGGCGCGCTGCGCCTACTATGGGCGTTATGTGCGCTACGGTTCTTCCCATGAAGATGCCCGTAGCCCAGCAATAGATACTGGCTCACGCGACTTCCTCAATAGCGGCTATACTTCTACTGACGTCGGTAGTATCACTTTCCCTGACCTGACCGATGTAAAGCGAGATAATCCTTGTTCATCAAACGAGGCCGAAGCCCCAGATACTCTTACTGTGCTCCAGAGCCGCATGGATATTGGTTACCATTACTTTGGATCCATGCGCCATCCTAAAGAAGAGGTCGATGACATTCTTGACGGCGGGACCTACTGGGTCACCATTTGGAATCCCGAAGCAGAGGAATTTGTAGATTTTCCTGTAACCAATATTATTCCCGATATAAATGAGGGTCATCGCCTGGCTATCGCGTCCGGCAATTATACTTACACAACAGCGGAGGATCGCACTCTGATATGTTTTGCAACAAATGAGCACTGGCTTGAATTTGAAGATTCAGAGATCCCTCCTTTTACCGTAAGATTTGTTGGATGGCAGGAGTTTCGCACGGGGAACATGGGCATCATGACAGAAATCCTTCCTTACTTTAGATACAATGACCCACCGGGGGCATGGGAAGTGTATAATGGCGGGGTGAGCTGTCTTGGGATGACTGCAGCTGATTATATGGGAAATGCAGAGATCTATTCGGCTATATCAATTTGCTGGGGAAACTTGATGGACGAACCCGACTCCTCGCAGATTCGGGTATTTCATTATGATCCTGCGGAAACTCCCGTGTGGCAGCTGATTGGATGGAGAACTGTATCCATCACCGAACAAAGGCCTCAGCCGATGGGGTTTTTTGACGTCGCGCTTGCTGGCTATGGGCCGGATGTCTGGGTCTTCTGGACGTACCATGACCCTAATGAGGAAATTCTGCCGCCAGAGAGAATCGAGGGATGCTGCATCGTAAATGCCGTATCTAATCCGTCAATTATATTGCCTGCTGTCCCACTGAGGTCTCTAAACCGGCGAGCAGGGAACTTTGATGTACGGCTCGATGCAGATTGGGATGACCAGCTGGAGAGCGAAATCCCCGGGGTAGACGGCCTGCCGCGCATCGTCTGGTATGATCAAATAGAGGGTGGATATGAAGATGATAATGTAGTAAGGTCAGCACGTGTTATTCTAGACGATTACCCGGGCAGTCCTACTTATAAGCAGCCTGATGATTTAGCCCAACGAACCAATATTACAACGGTTGTCAGGGATTATACATATCCTGGTTTCACGGTAAACAAGTACGATCGTGACGATCCGAACCTTTATCAGCCTGATTCCTATCGCGCGTATTCGTGTTTTCAACATTCTACTTATGAGATCGAGGCGAGCGATCTTGAGGTGGACGTAGGGGATCAGGATCAATGGCAGGACATATACGACATTGCCCCCAGCGAAAATAATCCGCGATTACCCGACGTTACCTATCGGGCATTTGCAGAGCCCCGGTACTGTTACTATAGAGGAATAGGGGGCGGAGTCTATACCACCACGGAGCTCATCAGCACTACAGTTTATGCCAGATTCCCTCGACTTACAACAAACCAGGCGAATCGTAGCGACATCTTTCTTGCGCATTCAGATTATGACCCTTTTGAGGGAGAAGAATTTATAGTGGTCTACGAGATTGATCCGTAAGGAGAATAAAAAGGGTAGAGGAGCGAAGGGTGATGAAGATGCGTCTATTTCTCATTTTACTCGTAGCAGCTGTTGTCATTACGGCATTTTCATTTGCCCGAGGTGCCGACTATATGGCCGTGGGTACTCTATTTGAACAGCAGCGTGTGATGATTATAAAAATGGGAAAAAATGGGGACTTCACGGATACTCAATTCGTCGCTCTCCTTCCCAGCTCCAAGGAGAAGCTCTCAATAAAGGTTTCTAGCCGGGGAAATCTTTGCTTCGCATCTCCACATGATCTGGACCTCTTTAAGGTCACGAAGACTGGTGAAGTTATTCCCGTTCATGACCACGAAGCATCGAAATTAACTTATACTGGACATGTAACTGTCTCCCCTGATAACAAGTTTCTTATCGTGTTGCACAATGTACTTAACGCACCTATAAAAATATTTGGGATCCAGGAGGATGATAAATTAACATCAACAGGATATTCATCAAATGCAGGCGGCGCGGACGTTATTATGAGTGCACGAGGCAATAAGGTTCTCGTCAACCAACATGACTTAAGCCATGACTGGATAGCAGTTTCGAAACTATATGAGGGCGGGAGGATAGAAGATACCGGCCAGCGCATAGATATTTCGCCCCTGAGGATGACTTACGGGCTTGAGATGGCGCGCAATGGAGCCTTCGCTGTGGTGCATTATCAATGGTACGCCGCTATGTTAGAGATTGACACATATGGAAATGTTTCATATAAGAGATATATAACGGGCAATTGTAATAATCCCCCAAGGTATTGTGATATGGAGGACATTGAGATCACCAGTAGCTCGGGCTACGTTATCATTGCGTTTTCCAGCGGTGCTGGGGGAGGGTCAGTGCGGAGCTATCGCGCGGAGCGCGACTTTTCACTCACGCCTGTGGATTTCGTGTATATCTGGAACTACCCGATGGAACTGGCGATTAGCCCGGATGATAATTTTGTGCTGGTCCAGCATCTCTCCGGATTTGCGTACCACCAGAGTCTCACGTCGATCCGGCTCAATCACGATGGTACCTTTGGAAATCCAGTCGTCCAGATGACAATGCTAGACTATCTTTCGGACATGGAGTTTATTCCCCCGCAGGTGGTGGGGGCGTATGGGGTGGTGGAGGATGAGGCGACGCTGCCGGTGTATATGGAGACATTTACTCATTGGCAGGGAGGCAGCGTTCCGGGGGTGTTCGAAGTGCCGGAATCGTGGCGACTGCCTGACGGCTCACTTGCACTACGTCCCACAAGCACGACGAATTGCTTTGGCTTCTGGCAATCGCCGGTGGATGCCCTTATGGTGGTGCCCTATTCTGTCTATCGCGCTCGATATGTGATTCGAGCATCGAACTCAGGGCCATTGAATCCTGAGCGATTGCCCGGGCTGCGTCTGCGTACGAATGCGCAGACCCTTCAGCAGGCTAATAGCCTTGTGCTGAACAGTGCCCCAGACGGGCTGCTAATGACCATGAGTGACCCTACCACGTTTACGATGTTTTTCGAGCCGCCGATTTCCAGCTGCTCGCGCGAGGAGGCGATGGACGACGTCTTCTGCTCGCTCGACCTGATGGCATTCAATGAGGAAGATGATATGGACACTA
>CAYVXD010000088.1:0-17037 GCA_964454265.1 uncultured Candidatus Sumerlaeota bacterium
ACAAGATTTACAGGATTCTTGCAAATTCGGGGACGGCAACCCCATTTTCTAACAACTATTAAAGAGAACGGGGAAGCGTCGAAACTGCAGCAAGCCCAGCCTAAATCGTAAGAAAAACGAAATTCATGTTGGTGTCCTCGAATTACCCGTCTTTAGTTTCTACCGTCAGGAGGTCGCATTCTGCGACTACCTGTATATAATAGTATCTCTCACATACTCTGCTGTTCACACCGTCAGCTGCAAAATGTGTTCAGTTTAATGAACCCTATTGATAGAATGCAACCACCCGACAGCGTCTGCTGGAATGACATGGTTAGGTCTCGCGCTTGGCAATGTACTTGCCTTTAAATTGAATCCATACCCTATCCATCGGATAAACGGTAACGTGGATGTCGGCGGTTTCCGAGAGATTCTCATAGATTAAGGTCCGGAAAAATTCTGTTTTCTCCGGCTTGCCATCTCGTTCAGGAGTTACGCCTACTATGCCCGCGGGAAAGTCGACGTCGGGCTTACCGAGCGCCGAGACAACGTGCTCTAGAGTACGAAGATTTTTTGTCAACTCGATCAGTCGGGCACGCTCCTTCTCGGTCAGCCGGGCGAACAGTCGGTCCCTTCTGGATTTGGGCGCTTTACCGCCGCACACCGGGCAGTAGTAGATCATCCACTGGTGAGCGCCAGACAGCCACCCGGATATAATGTGGTACTCGTTGAGTTCGGGATCGAATTCAACCGGGCACGCAGGGTTTTCGGCCATGTGCTCCAGCGATTGGCATGTGCAGTATTTCCACTTTCTAGGTGTCATTGATGGTTGCTCCCCATTTAACTTCAGCGGCAACGATTTCCGTCTGCTGGAGCGAATGGTGAGAATTAAGAAGGTTTTTTATTCCTCGTAGTATTTCCTTATTGCCTTTTCAATTTCATTTTCTGGTGCAATCATACATATAATCTTTTTTTTCAAAAGCCGATTAAGAACATTCGGAATTTCAATATTCAATGGGTCAGAGAGAGCTACATATATTGTATCCTTTTCAATAGCCACAGGAAAACAACGGTACCGCTTTGCAGCCATCGAAGGGATGGCATCTAGTAATTCTTGGGTAACGGTTACCTTGCTAAGATCAACACGTTCTAGACCCATTTCTTGTGACAACGCGTTCAGCATGTCGTCCTCTTTTACTAATCCTTGTGTAATTAGAGGCTCTTTAATACTTTTGCCATGAGAGGATGTATTAATGATATCACGTAATTCTGGGAGAGATATATCTTTATCATGCTGAAGCTCGCTGAGAATCAAATCCATTAAGCGCAAGCATTCTTTCAGCAAGCGGTTAAGACGCCTTAGCCGATCTATTAATATTCTTCGCCGCGATTCGTCATCTTCGCTTTGAGACACATTGGCAACCATTATCCAATTCCCCATGCATAACAGGACTTCCAATGCTTGTAGTCCTTCTAAGGATTGAAATCAGCGGTGGCCATTGCCATCCACTCCCGTGTTTTGTAAACGAATAAAAGCGCCTCAGAATTATGGCTAAAGGCTCGGGCTTTGTTTCGTCTTTTTGCCTAACGTATCAGGTCTGATTTCGCAAATCAAGGCAAACTTGTAAACAATAGTCTGCCCAAAATACTGCCTCAGTGTCTCCCTGGTTTTGATTGGCTGTTGTCTGACGTGTAAGGTCTGATTTCGCAAATCAAGGCAAAAGAGCCTTCTGTCATATGTCGATTGAAGAATGCAAGAGAAGCATAAAGACATTCTTAATGAATACTGACGGCATTACGGTTGATCCTTGCAGCCGGTCTAAAATCGTTTGGTCCAATAAAAATGGTTGTAGGGGCGGGGTTACCCCGCCCAGGGGCGAGGAGACCTCGCCCCTACAAGAAGCAAATGAATAATGCTGAGGGCCAGAAATATATCTACTAAAGCTTCTACCCTCGCCCCTACGAGCCCTGGGCGAGAAGACCTCGCCCCTACTCTATGGACAGTTATAAAAATGGAGCTTTCGTCAGCTGGTGGTCTGGTCCATCTTCTTCATTGACTTATTCTTATTGCCGAGGAGTTCTCAGAGGAGGTGTGGGGGATGTTGGGGTGGTTGGGGTGCGGAGTCTTGCGCGGGGGGAAGTGGTAGTATCGTCGAGACGGACCATGGGCATTTCTGGCCTTACCGGAACGGTAGTGATCTCCTCTTCTTTCGGTAGAAAGTCCGCCACGGTTTTGCGCAGCATGTCAGCCTGGGGTGATGAAGTCAGAAAGATTTGATCTTTTGCTAAGCGCTTTACGTAGAATTGTCCTTTTGGCTCTTCCCGTTCGTTCCCAATGTGCAATGTCGGAGTAGAGCTATAGTCCTGGAGCGAGGCCTGGATAGTGAATTGTGGGGGGTCGAGTCCGAAGGCTTCCAGCGGTTGCTCGTCTTCATTATCCTCAAAGTTTGCTGCGCGCAAGCGAGCGAAGCTCGACACGTAGCGGCTTACTGCGTCGGTGTCTGCAGTTTGCGCTGCGGGTTTGACGATTTGCCACGTGCCGTCAGCGAATTTTTTTAGCTGGATCGTCTCGTCAGGCGACTGCAGGGTGAGGGCGGTAATTGTGTCAGGCATGTAGTCGCAGATAATACGGTCGCGCCATGCATCAGGCCCTGGGCGCGAGACCATGTGCGTGAGCATGACATTGACTTTCAACACGTCGTCCGAGTCGGCCTTACGCACATAGCTGGACGAGAAGTCGG
Organism: uncultured Candidatus Sumerlaeota bacterium; assembly: GCA_964454265.1. Classification (GTDB taxonomy): domain Bacteria; phylum Sumerlaeota; class Sumerlaeia; order MWCT01; family JAUWMI01; genus JAUWMI01. Next base: position 2,721 of record CAYVXD010000088.1, read on the forward strand.
TAGCCATTTTGCCGATCATGACGTCTTCGAGCACGTTCCCCGTTGCATCGAGGAACTTCAGGTGCGTTCCAGTGAACGGGTCAACCTGAAATCGCGGGTGATTGGCAGGATTGTGCGAGACGACTTCGCCTTCGCGCACGTTGGTGAGCGCCTGGAACAGGGCAGTGACGACTCGTGCATCTGCCTCGCGTTTTCTCGCCTGATCAACGTACCAGTTGCCATCAGCTTTTACCAGTGTTGCGGTGGTTCTGCCATTGAACTGTGAGATTTCAATTCGCGCACACGCATCGGCTGAGACGTTCTGAAATATCGGCATGCGTGTAATCTCAGCCTCTCCGGAAGGAAGCCCTCTGGGTTTTTCCGAGAATGGCTTTTCCATCAAAAGAAATGCCAGGGCGAGAACAATCGCAACACCAAGCAGAAGCAGTGCATTTTTGGACTTCATAGCCTTAAAGACCCTGTCAAAATGTGCGCCTGAGGCGCATTAACCACTACGACACAACGTACACGACGGAACAATTATTATTCAAAGCATCATGTTGATGTCACAGTATTGCTCATTAAAGTTTCACGCAAAGCCGCAAAGTCGCAAAGAGAATAGGAACTTTGCGTTCTTGGCGTCTTTGCGCGAGACTCAAAATCTGTAACTTACTTAGCAAAGAATGGAACCTGATCTTAATCCGCGTGTATCTGCGTGCATCTGCGGTTGCAATGAAAGCCAAGATTTAAACCACAGATGAACACAGATAAACACAGATAAACGATTAAGACCTTTTTATCTTGGTTTCTTTTTATTATTTCCTCTTAGTGTCCTTAGCTAATCCACCATAAGGGTTTCGTAGTAGCGGCGTTTGCGCCGCTTCAGCACAATACAGCCTAGCCCAAACACAATTACCAGTACACTGGCCCCGAGTGTATCGAGATAGCGGACAGTTGCCTTTTGTGCGTCAGAGAGCTCACGCAAGGGCCGATCTGTGACTTCTCGCGCGCGAATGCCAATGAGATCTTCCCCCAGAGCCATCCAGTCTATTGCGTTCTGCATGAATACGAGATTGCTTGGAAACTGGAATAGGTGGCGATCGCTCGTGAAACGTGCATTGCCGACAACCAGGATTTGCGTCTCGCTGCTCTCAGTGATCGTCTGCGGTTCATCAGGGCGAGGCGAAGGAGGTGTAGCTTCTGGTTGTGTTGGCTCTTCAGGGATCGGCTTATCTTTGAAATAACTCGTGAACTTCCCGTTGACCAAGACAGCCAGTGGCAGTTGCTCTACGTCTTCCTTTTTTGGCCGGAGTCGCTGCTGCGGATTAAGATTAAAAGGCGCCTGTTGGCTTATGGCAAACGGCGTAGTTGATGCCAGCTGGGCGACTTCCAGGCCTTGCGCCGCGGCCTCGTTGGCTTCCACTGAACTGGCCCAGGGGAGTACAAGAGATTCCAGCTTACTCACGATTTGATTATCCTGCGCAAGACCCTTTCTGGTGACCTTGACAAAGAACGGATAGGGCATGGTAAAGCTCACAAAGCCGGTGTTGAACGATCCCATAGAATGGGAGCGCAAGTCTGCAACCAGATCGCTGTGCACGTTGATGCCGTAGTGTTCCAGCAGACTGGTGATGTTTGGGACCTTGACCGACGCATTCAGTGCGTCTTCCTCGAATTCCACAGTATCTACAAGGCAAATCAGTTTGCCTCCATTCATAACGAATTGGTCGAGATCGTAGAGCTGCTTGTCCGTGAAGTCCTGTGGGCTGATAATAATCAGTGCAGCAAGGTTGCGCGGGATAGTTTTCGTCTGGGTGAGATCAATATAGCGTACAGTGTACTGGCGTTCCAGCGCTTCGGTAAGGGATCGATAGTCCTTTTTCAGATCCACGCGTGGATTGTTGGTCAGAAGCCCGATCGGGCGAACCTGTGCGCTGGTCACCTTAACAATGGCGCTGGTGATATCATACTCCAGATCCTTCAGATTGCGTACTACTGGAATGACTTCACGCCGATCTTCATACTCGATAGACATGCCGAGGTAGGCATTTATTACCTGGTATTTGTCGCGCTCGAGTATATTCAACTGCACCTGGGGAATGCCTTGAAATTGCAGGGTACGGGCCAGCCGGGGATCGTCCTTTGGGTCAATAAATTCAACGCGCAAATTTCCCTTCGAATACGTCTGGTATTCTTCCAGCAGATCTTTAACCTGCCGCCTGAAATTTGTCATGTACGGCGGGAGCTTTTCGGAGAAGTAGGCCTTGATCGTCAGAAGATCCTCTAGCCCGGCGACTACGCGCTTGCTCGACTTGGAAAGCGTGTACTCCTTGTTATGCGTCAGGTCGAAACGGTGAAAGTGGCGGGCCGAGAAGAGATTAATGACAGCTAGAATAATCACCGCCGATACGACCATAAGAAGCGTATTCGTGCCATAGCGTAGCTGTTTCGCTGCTCGTCGCTTCATCTCAGGCCCACTTTCGTCTTTCCACTGAGCGGATATTCAAGAACAAGAAAAAGGCAATCACCGACAAATAATAGACTACATCCCGTGTATCAATAACCCCGCGGCTAATGTTTTCAAAATGCGTTCCCAGCCCGAGAAAGTCAAACACCGGCACCAGAGCCGAGGGAATGGAAAACAATACGATCGTCTCGCCGATGATAAAGAGAACAAACGATAATGTCACGCCAACAATGAAGGCCACGATCTGATTCTCTGTCAGGCTGGAGGCGAACAGCCCGATGGCTAGGTACGCAGCACCAAGGAGCAGAATGCCCAGGTAGCCGCCAACTATGGGCCCCATGTCGACCCCAATGTTCGGGTCGCTAATATTCACAACAGTGAGGGGCAAGGGAAAGGTCAGGATAATCGCGACGGCCAGTAGAGCAAAGGCGGCAAAGAACTTGCCGAGGACTGCCTCATGGTCCTTAATCGGCAGGGTCATCAAAATTTCCAGGGTGCCGAGTTTCTTCTCCTCGGCCCAGAGCCGCATGGTCACTGCTGGAATGAAAAACAAAAACAACCATGGGGTCAGCGAGAAGAAGTCGCGTAGCACTGCCTGGTTGATCAGAAAGAAGCCACGAAAGAAAAGCCAGCTTGTCAGCACGAGGAAGACAATGATGAAAATATACGCTGCCGGCGAATTGACGTAGCTGCGAAATTCCTTTTTGAAAATCTGGTAGATGTTTGCCATACGCAATAATCCGTCGTTTTTGCTGCGCCAGAAACTCTAGGCACTGCACCAAAGCGCACTAAGTGGCTTTGTCTTTGGTTGTCAGCTGCTTGAAAACTTCCTCCAGGCTCACATGCTCCCGGCTGAGCTCAGTGAGTGTCCATTCATTTGCCACGGCCAGCTGAAAAATATCTTCGCTCGGATCTTGCATCTCTCTGGGCTTCACTTCATAGCGTGAAAAGCCGCTGGGTTCAGAGCTGACCATGCTTATGGTCTCAACTGCCGCCAGGTCGTTCAGCTTCTCCTGGACCGCCTCGGGAGGGCCATTCAGCCTGACGAAGATATTGACGCTGCCGCGGCCTTTGCGCATCAGCTGTTCGGGTGTGCCATCCGCCACCAGTACACCGTCGTTGATAATAATGGCACGATCACACGTCGCGGTGACCTCGGGGAGAATATGAGTGGAGATAATAATGGTCTTCTCTTTCCCGATTTTCTTAATCATCTCACGGATTTCAATGATCTGATTCGGATCGAGCCCGGAAGTTGGTTCATCCATCACAAGGATTTCCGGGTCGTGAATGAGAGTCTGGGCAAGGCCAACTCGCTGGCGGTAGCCGCGCGAAAGTTCGCCAATGTCCTTCTTGATTTCGCGCTCCAGATTACAGATTCCAACCATGTCTTTAACTTTTTTGAGCCGCTTACCAGATGGAATGCCCCGGATCGCAGCCACGAAAAGGAGATAGTCCACAACGCCGATGTCCAGGTAAAGCGGATTGTTCTCTGGCAGGTAGCCGACGCGCTGCCTTACCTCAAGCGAGTTCTCCAGTACGTCGTATCCCGCGACTTCCACAGAGCCGCTATCCGCCGGCAGGTAGCAGGTGAGAATTTTCATTGTGGTGGTCTTGCCTGCGCCGTTCGGGCCCAGGAAGCCCAGAATCTCACCCTGGCGGACGTCAAAGGAAATGTTATTGACAGCAATAGTTGCGCCGAACCGTTTCGTCACATTGCGAACTTTGATCATGCGCTGATTTTGCAATGCTCACTACCTCCAGCGGGGCTTAATTACATGATGGTCTGGCGCCACCCTGGTTCCGGATTTCAGCGTGACTTATTACTCAGAGCATCGTATTGGTGTCATTGTATGAGTTATTAAAGTTTCACGCAAAGCCGCAAAGTCGCTAAGAAAACGGAACTTTGCGTTCTTGGCGTCTTTGCGAAAGATTTAAAATCTGTAACATGTTTAGTGCTCTCATTAGTAAATAGGTATAGTTAGGTCTGCGAAAGCTGACTTTTCTCAGCAAGTGAAAGATTGGACGCCCGTGCCCTTTTCAACCGCTCTGCGAATTGCTTTTGATAGAAAACCTGGTGTTGCTTGTCAAGGGTTTTTCACGGCGATGCGTCTCGGTATTACTTCAGCAAACCGGTAAGCAGGCAATCCCGTGCCCCGCCAGCCCTATGTATTTTATCATGAATATACCTTGAATCATTTTCTGCAATTCCTTACACTCCTATGTTAAGGATGTTTATCTGGTACCATAATCAACAAAAGTAAAGATTTCTCCTGTTGATTTGTGAGCTTTTCGTTCTGCAAATGCATCTAATGAATGAAAAGAGCAAAACTTCGGGGAGCAACCCCTTGGATGATAACATCCTGGTGGGAGCGGCGTTAAAGGGCGATCAGGAGGCCTTTGCGCAGCTGTTCAAGCGCTATAGGCGTTATGTGTACACGATTGCCTACAAGATCACGATGCATGAGGATGATGCGCTCGACGTGACGCAGAATGTCTTCCTGACGCTTGCTGAGAAACTTGGCGCTTATGAGGGACGCGGTACGTTTCGCGCATGGCTGGCTGCCGTAGCCGCCCGCCAGGCTTATAGTCACCAACGCCGCGCTGGGCACGAGAGACAGAGGGTTGTCGAACCGCGCGTAATGGAAGAACTCCAGCATGTCGTGAGCGTTGAGGGCAAAGGTAAAAACGATCCGCGTCTGGCGTTCGAAACCGAAGAACGGCTGCGGCTGGTTGATGAGGCGATGGTGGCGCTCTCACCCCAGCAACGGGCCATTCTGACCCTGCGCCTGAAAGAGGGCATGCGGCCGGCAGAAATTGCCGAGCGGCTTGGGATCGCCGCAAAGCAGGTTCGCTCGCAGCTCCACCGGGCTATCAAAAAAATTCGAGAGGTATTGAGCCGTAAGAATCTGTGAAATGGTTTACCAAACACACATGAACAGGGTGTAACAGGGAGACGTAACTCTGCGTGCATCAATAGTTTACAACAAGAATAGAATCAACCGAAGAGAATAAAGCCAAAAGGATGAAAAAATGAACAAAGAGCCACAACAGCCAGAGCGAGAAGAACAAATTGCCGCGTACGTGAACGGGGAAATGACTGCGGAGGAAACGGCGGCGTTCGAGCGATTGATGGAATCTGACGAGAGGCTCCACCAGGAAGTGGAGGAATGGCGGCGGGCGCTGGATGCAGCGCGGGAGTGGATGATGCAGGAAACACCGGGGATTGACCGCGTTGATGCCTTGGAAATCCCCCACATGGTCACGGCTCAAGAGAAGCTGCAAGAAATTTCACCCAAACCCAGATATCTGCCCTTTCTGCGATATGCCATGGCCGCGGCGGCGATTTTTATCGTCGGGTTTTTCCTCGGTACCCAATGGCCTTTGAGTGCCAGAATAGGTGCGCCGATGATATCAGAAAAACCACCATTGGAGATAGAAAAGGAGGCAGATCTTCCAAGCCCATCGCCAATACAACCAGTCGAGACAGTGAGAAGCAGGCTAGCTGAGCTTGACGCTCGGCGCTCCATAACCCGACAGAACGGGCGCCTCATAATCGAAACCACGCTTAAAGAGACCAATGCCCGCGCCTTATGGGTGGTTGACGCGGGTTTTCGCCCGGCTCAATCTTCAACTCAATAATAGAGGAGGTTCATCATGAGAGCTTTCAAATGCACCCTGATTCTTGCTTTCATTCTCTTTAGCATCGCCAATGTGGCCATGTCCCAAAGACCACAACAGCGGCCAGGAATGCCGCGCTCCGGAGAAGGCAGGGCATCAGCGATCTTGCCCGAAAAAGAAGAAGAGCGGGCATCGCTCTTTCCTGGCAGGTCTGTCACTCTTTTAGGGATCATCGTTACGTGGCATCTTACCCCAGGAGATGTCGCTGTAGAAACAGAAGAGGAAAAGGGTTATGTGCGCGGAACCGTTGACATTGTCGGGCCAAAAAACAGTATGAAGAATCTGAAATTTCAGGATTACATGCTTCAAGATGGAATAAGCCTCTACATTGATGAAGTGTATATCAGGATTAGCGGATACAAAGCATCCCTGGATATATTGGCCCGCAAGTATAGCCAGAAAAAGAATGTTACAGCCGCTCCACAAAACGTGGAATTCTACGTCTCTCATCTCTGCCCTGTTTTCCTTAATGAATGGAAATTGAGCGTTTCAGGGGAGAAGGAAACGTTTCCCGACGGCTCTGAATATTACATCTTAACGGTGGAAAATCCGGAGACGAGTGAGCGGGAAACCATCCCCCTGAGCGAGGATGCACGTAGAAAGGTAGGACGTTATGATATATACATTGACGGGGTTTATGAACTGACAAAAACTGTCCGTTTGCGTATTGATGCGGACATTGATGAATCTATTCAGGGGCGAGACGCCTATGTGGAGAGGTTTCAGCAGTATCTGGATTACCTCGCGCATTCTACGTATGAAGAAATATTTAACATCCTGGCCTCGCGGTATGGCTTTACCGTGGAGTGGGTTGAATATCCCGGCCATCCAGAATCAATAGAATTAATAAAAAATGAACGGCATCGAACAGCCCCTAGATTTACTCAGCAGACTGTGAATCAAATTGTTGAGTACTTCAAAGAAAGGGAAGGTCTGGGCGCAGAATGGAAGACTCCCACGCATCTTCAGTTGTGGTACAAAGATTACGATAAAGTGCTGGCACGAAAGGAAAAGGAAGAGAAACGCAAAGAAGAAAATAAGAAAATTGAGGAAGAGTTTAATAAGGACTACGCCGCTGAAACCAGGGCTTATTATTTCAAAACCATAAGCTCTAAGACCGCAAAAAGTTTGATTGATCCTGAACTGGATACATACTTTCTCGTGAAGTATTTATCAGTACCCTACCGGATCACGAAGGGCGAAGTGCCAGAGGGTGGTAAGCTTGTAGCGAAGTCCATGGAGCAATCTGTTGCGGATGAGAAGACCGACGCCCTGATTCTCACGGCAATTCCCAAAACACATGAGAAATTCGAAAAGGTCCTGGAAAAAATTGATGCGGTTCTGGAGAAAACGGAAAAGCCCGAAGCGGCCAAACCCTTCCTCCTGAGTGTCACGCTGCTGCAAGGGGTTAGAAGTACACGTGAAAGTATAACGAGCGCATTACGTGTGGGAGCCGCGCTTAAATTTGGCGATCTCCGCTTGCGCGTAGTGCGGGTCAATGAAAATAACGTGAACGATGAGATGGACGACAGCGTGGAGCTTGTGGTAAATACCTCAACAACCAGCATGGACGTGACAATTGAAGAGTTCCGCTCAGAGTTTGTTGATGATTATGCGATCAGCGTGCCGGAAATCAGACCTGCTGGCAAGCCGGAAGAAGCGCTCGCGACCATCACGATACGTTACGCAGCACCTCCGGAAGCAGTTAAGCCTCGACCTGAAACGCCACCCACGCCAAAACCGAAGGAATTGGAAGCACAGCAGGACGTAACTGACTTGGCAAAGCAATTCGGCTTGAGCAAGGAGGACATGGAGTTTTTGGGTGTTGAGCAGCTTGAGAAGGTTGGGCAGGGAGTTCTTCACCTGGTGCCGGAGCGAGGCAAGAGCGGCACTGCTATGGTTTCTCTCTCTGCGAACTACAGCTGCACGCTGGAATTTCAGGATGTGCGCGAGCCATACCTGATCGTACGTGGAAGTCTTCGCAGCAAATACCCAGATACTACTCTTCTGGAAAATACCATTTATCTTGAGTCCGGGAAACCAACCCTCCTCGGCATCACGAACCTGCGCGAGGCGCTTATCTTATTGGTACAGCTTCGTGAATAGGGGAAGGACAGGGGGCAGCTAATTTTTTGTAACTCGCTAATGAGATAGATACCTCATTGAGCCGAACAAGAGTCTATAGGGTTATTCCCCAAATAGTGTCCACAGTTCCTCAAATCTCCACTGTATTTTCCATTGTCACTAATGTTTTTCGGCCAAGCGTAGTTTTGCGGAGGGATCAATTCTGGCGGCGGTTCTTACTGGCTGGTAGGTGAAGTTCGTGCCTTTCTGGTTTCATTCAGCCTGGCCGTATAGCCTCTCTAATAGCTTGAAGCAGGTCGGCTAAGGCGTAGGGTTTTTGCAAAAATCGAACCCCTTTTTCACGCATGAGAGGCCATTGCGATTTCTGATCCGTGTAACCACTGCACAGCAGGACGCTGAGTTCGGGTTTGCGAGAGAGGAGTTGTTCGGCCAATAGAGAACCGCTTTTATCGGGCAGCACTATGTCGCTGAAAACCAGGTGGAAATTACCCTTTTCTCTCTCGAAGATATCCAGTGCCTCTTTTGCATTTCCTGCATTGAATACAACATAGCCGTTTTCGCGAAGTACCCTCGCGGCAAATTCGCGGACCCGTTGTTCATCCTCCAGCAGCAGAATCCGTTCCCCATGGCCCTGAAGCTTAGGCAACGAAGTTGTCTTTTTATGTTGCTTTTTTTGTCTTATGGAAAAAGTCGGCAGGTAGACCTTAAACGTCGAGCCCTGCCCGGGTTCACTGTAAACATTTATCCAGCCTTCGTGTTGTTTCACAATCCCATAGACTACGGACAGACCCAGTCCGGTTCCGCTTCCATCCTTTTTGGTGCTGAAAAAAGGTTCGAAGATGTGTGGAATGATTTTTTTATCCATGCCAGCCCCAGTATCCTCAACCGATAGACAAACGAATTTTCCGGGCAGTGCTTCGGGGACGGGCCTACAAGAGTCTTTGTCCAGGGTCACGTTTTCGGTCTTGATAGTAAGCTTTCCGCCCTCCGGCATGGGCATAGCGTCGCGGGCATTAACGGCAAGATTCATAATGACCTGCTCGATCTGGCCCCGGTCTGCTTTCACCCGATCGAGATTGGGTTCGAAGACGGTGAGCAGGTTAATATCCTCGCCGATCAGGCGGCGAACCATCTTCTCCATGTCAGCGATCACGGCGTTGAGGTCCAGCGCCATGGGTTTGAGCACCTGCCTGCGGCTGAAGGCCAGGAGTCGGCGGGTCAGCGATGCAGCTACTTCCGCGGCCTTGTAAATCTCTTCGATGTCCCTGCGTAGCGGATCCCGCTCACCTACCCGATTCAGCAGGAGCTCCGTATAACCGGTGATGGCCGTAAGCAGGTTATTGAAGTCGTGTGCCAACCCGCCAGCCAATCTTCCTATAGCTTCCATTCTCTGCGACTGGCGGAGCTGCTCCTCGCTCGTACGGAGCGCCTCTTCCGCCCGCTTGCGCTCGGTGATGTCCTGTAATATACCTAGCGAAGCTATAACTTGACCCGTTTTTTTATCAAAAATAGGCAGAGAACAGTCGCTAAGCCATTTTTCTTTGCCTCTCGGGGTGACAATTTTAATATCGGTTCTATATCTTTTTACCTTACCCCTTCGAAATGCCTTCGAATATTCAAATTTATCAGAAGGCGCTTCTGGATCATTTACGATTTGTCTTTTTACGAGCGCTCCGAGTTTTTCCTGTGTTACTTCGTCAGAAGGGATCCCAAGAAGTTCTTCACAACCTTTACCGAAGAATTCATAAGTGCCATCATCATAATTCAAGCGATAAGGAACACCTTGTGCATTTTCAATTACGTCTCTATAGATTTGATGCACATGTTTTAATTCTTCCTCTGCCTGCTTGCGCTCGGTGATGTCCTGCAAGATGCCCAGGGATCCAATAACTTTTCCCTGTGTATTCTTTAACTGTACGGAAGAATCTGAAATCCAGCGTATTTGCCCGTCGCGCGCCAGAATGCGGTAGTCGGCTTGCCACTTATTGACCTGGCCAGCCCGAACGCGTCGGATGGCCTCCTTGAACTCCACTCCAGCCAGCTCACCGCGCAGGATTTTTTCCTGAGCTATTTTGTAAAAGACACCAGCGTTGAATTCTTCGAGTGAATATCCGGTAAGCTGGCTGATCCCTTCTCCCACGAAAGTAAAAGCACCAAGACGATAGTCGCGCTGGTAGGGCACGCCTTCTGCAAAGCTGATGGCTTTGCGGTAGATTTCCTCGGATTTTCGGAGATTCTCCTCGGCTGTCAGTCTTGATAACGCGACTCCCACCACATTAGCAACATCTGCAAAGAGTTCGAGATGAGCACGATTATACGCATTGTACGTATAGCTTTGCACGGTAACAATTCCTTTTGTCTCTCCTTTATGACACATTGGTGCAAACATGAGGGAAGCGGAAAGCCGGCTGGTATCTCCGAAGGGGACAAATTTTGACGCGGTTCCTTCATCAGGTTTTCGGAGTTCGAGGATTGGCTCACTGCTTTGAAAAATGCTTAACAAGGGATTATTTTGCAGCGGGTATGCTCGATTTGTTTCCCAGACTTTGAATTTCCCATCAATGATATCTGCCTGCAAAATCTCTACCAGCTCATTAGTTGCAGGATTACAGACAACGAATGAGAACGCATCAACTGGCATCAGCTTTGAAAGCGACTGGAGAATAGAATAAGCCAGTTCCTTCGGTTGCTCGGCATCAATAGCCACCTGTGCCGTTTCATGCACAGTAGCAATATGGCATATTTTACTGCGCGTCTCTTCCTCGGCCTTCTTGCGCTCGGTCTCAGCCTGCTCGAATTCTGCTACACGCTGACGCAGCTGTTTCAACTCCTCCATCGGTCGACCCTTCGTCTTTCTCTCTTGCTTCATCTTTCGGCCTCCCTCGTCAGAGTGTACGTCAGTTTCGTTAGTAGGATTCAGGCAAAAGGTTTCTGCTTTGTCCAGAAAATTGGAATCTAAGAATCTTGCACAAAGCCGCCAGGCCGCCAGGAGATTACGCTGAACTGTGCAATCTTAAGCCGTGCCTTTCTTTGTGTCTCTGCGTCTTTGCGTGCGTGGTGTCCTAATCTGATTTGTTGTGTTCTGTTTGTTTTTTTGCAGGGCTGTTATATTTAGCGCCCTTCCTGATACTTTTGCCTGGCCAAAATGCTGTAGGGGCGACCCGCCGCGGCGGGCCGCCCCTACGTCCTGACCGTAGGGATTATCCATTATTGGGTTTAGATTCAAATATAAAATAGCCTCTCTGTGGCATTCCTCAATCAAAACAGGACACAAGGTTTGTGTGAGGTAGCGCGAAAAACGAGGACTGAAACAAGTAGAGCAAAGCGAAGACATGCATGTCCCGTGTTGTTCAGAAATAACCACTACGAACAAAAATGATGTGCATCCCCTCATCAGCACTTAGATCGCCTATTTCGACTGATCGCCCCCTGCCTGTCTTCTTTTCTCCTCATACATCTGCTTGTCTGCTTGTTTCAAGACTTCCTCCACAGATTCCGAGCTGTCAGGACTCCAGTGGGCTGCGCCGATAGATAGCGTGACGGGGAAACCCAGCAGCTCATTCATCTCATTTGGGGAGGTCATTTTCTCCACGATTCGCTGCTTTACTACTTCTGTTTCACCATCCGCCTCAATCAGCATGATTAAGAACTCATCCCCACCGTAGCGGACCACAGTGTCAGTTTCCCTCACTGCTTTTACCAGCCAAGATGCTACCACTTGGAGAACCTTATCCCCCGTCTGGTGGCCGAATCGGTCGTTGATCTCCTTGAACCCATTGACATCTAACATCAAGAAACCGATGGAGTGCTTATATCTCTCGGAGCGTTTGTTCTCTTGTTCCAGAGCTTGGTTGAGGTAATTGCGGTTGTAGATGCCAGTCAGGGGGTCATGGATAGCCTGTTCTTTGAGCTCGTTCTGCAGCCGAATTCGTTTCAGCGCTCCCTCAGCGTGGCCGAGCAGCAGCTCAAGCAGCCGTGCGTCATCTTCAGTGAAGGCATCAGGCTCGGTGGACAAAACCTGGAATACACCGATATCGCCGATAGGTGTGCTGATTCCGGACTTGAAGTCCCTTGCCTCGGGGACTTCATCCAGGCTGCCAAAGACATAGGTCTTACCGGTGCGGTATGTCTTTCCGGCTAATCCCTCATCGAGGTCGCTTTCCATGCTTGCTTCAGGGGGTAACCGGGATGATGAGGCCTTAACCACCAGCTTGTTTCCTTCTGCTATGTCCAAGGTGCAGATGGAGAAGTCAAGAATCCGCTCTGCTGCATCGACAGTCAGTTGATATACTTCGTCTTCGGTTTCACAGGTCTCCAGATGGCGAGCTGTTTCATGAAGACTTTCAATCTTCTGCTTCGACTCACGTAGCGCATCTAATGCTTGCTCCTTCTCCTGAGCGAGGCGATGCTTGTGGAGCACTTGTTCTATCACGATGGGCAGCAATTCAAGGAACCCTCCCTCGACGTCTTTGGCGATGTAATCGCTCGCTCCCAGTTTCATGGCCTCCACGGCGATCTCCTCATTTCCGGCGCCAGTGACCATAATCGTGGGCGGTAGCGGACCCTGTGAAACCATGGTGCGAATCACTTCCAGCCCATCATGGACGGGCATTGATTGATCTACGAGCACCACGTCGCAGGAGCCTCTGGCGTACATGCTCAGGCCCTTTTCGCCGTCGCGGGCGAGGACTACGGCGTAGCCCGCTCGCTCAAGCTTTTTCTGCGCAAGACGGGCGATTCCCTCGTCGTCCTCTATATAGAGAATGCGAACAGGTTTCGATTTGGCCATGAAGTTCACTCCTCGTCGGGTACGGCAACAATCGTTAGGAATAATCCCAGCTTGTGCATCGCCTCGGCGAACTCTTGATACTCCACCGGTTTGGTGATGTAGACGTTGCAGCCACTTTCGTAGCACCGGGACACTTCGCGTGTGTCATCCGTGGTGGTCAAGATGATCACCGGGATGCGTTTGGAGCGCTCATCCGCCTTCATACGGTCAAGCACCTGGTAGCCGTCGAGCACCGGCAGGTTCAGGTCGAGCAGTACCAACAGCGGTGAGGCGCGCTCGGTCCCCGCATACTCACCCTCGCTGAACAGGTAGTCGAGCGCTTGCTGTCCGTCGCCGACTGTGATGATATCGTTCGTTATGTTCGAGCGACGCAGGTTCTTCTCGATCAGACGGGCGTGCCCTGGATCGTCTTCCACCAACAGAATGGACACCTCCTGCATCTTAGACATTTTCGCCTCCTTTTTCAAGATAGTTCGAGATTGCGAAAGTGAATGTTGTCCCTACCCCCAGTTCGGATTCACACCAGATGCGCCCGCCGTGGCGACGCACCAGGGTTTGCACGTAGAGCAGGCCCATGCCTTCGCCGGGGACGTCCTGCCTTCCCGCCCGGCGGAAAGGCGCAAACACCTTGTCCATGTCCTCCTTCGCGATCCCGCATCCGTTGTCGCGGACACGGAAAGTAGTTTCGTCATCGCTGCGTTCAGCGGTGATCTCAATCTCCCCGGGGCGGCCGGGGTCGAGGTATTTCACGGCATTATCCAAAATGTTGCCCATGATTTGCTCCATCGAGGTTCGGTCCGCGACCACTTCGGGTAAGTGTCCCACGGTCATCTTCCCCTGGCGTTCCTCGATCTGGTGGGCCAGGATCTTCAAGGTCGCCTGGACAAGGGCGTGCATATCAATAGGCTCAAGTTTGAGCTCGCGGCGGCCCAAACGAGACAACTTTAAGAGGGCGTTGATGAAGTCATCCATCCGGGTCACGGACGAGTCTATGAAGTTCAGGGCTTCCGGTACATCTTCCTTGAGGGCCTTGGTTATGGCCTGCCGCTGTTGCTCGTCCAGGTGCGGCAAAGCCGCGTCCATCGAGGGGCCAAGCATCTCCAGGGCGGAATGAAGTTCAGCGGCAAAGCCTTTTATGTTTACCAGGGGAGCGCGCAGGTCATGGGAGATGGTGTAGGTGAAAGTCTTGAGTTCCTCGTTGGCCTGCTCCAATTCGGCGGCATAGCCTTCTAGCTGTTCCTCCGCCTGCTTGCGCTCGGTGATCTCCCGCTCCAGCTCTTGTTTCGCCCTGGCCTGCTCTGCTGCGAATTGCCGTG
>CAYVXD010000089.1:0-7437 GCA_964454265.1 uncultured Candidatus Sumerlaeota bacterium
AAAAGGCGAAGAGGGATTGCTGATGTTAATAATGCGCAGGCCTGCCCAATAATCTACCACGTATGCATGATTTCCCGAAACAAAGACGGCACAGGCCTCGCTCGGGGTTTCATAAGATCGCACCTCAAAAGGCGAAGAAGGATTGCTGATGTTAATAATGCGCAGGGGGCCTTTCCAATGATCTGCCACGTAGGCATAATTTCCCGAAACAAAGACATCATCCGCCGTGCCCGGGGCATCATAATACCCCACCTCTAAAGGCGCAGATGGATTGCTGATGTTTATTATGCGCAGGCCTGAATGGCCGTCTGCCACGTATGCATAATTTCCCGAAACAAAAACATCCGAGGCATAGCCTGGGGTGTCATAATATCCCTCCTCAAAAGGGGAAGATGGATTGCTTATGTCTATAATGCGCAGGCCTGAATCACCGTCTGCCACGTAGGCATAATTCCCTGAAACATAGACGCCCTCAGCCCAGCCCGGGGTGTCATAATACCCCACCTCAAAAGGCGCAGATGGATTGCTGATGTTAATAATGCGCAGGCCTGCCCAATAATCTGCCACGTATACATAATTTCCCGAAGCAAAGACGTCCTTAACGATACCGGGAAGCAAAACTTTGCCCAAAGGTTTTGGGCTTGAAGGATTGCTTATATCAAGAATTCGCAGACTTGGCCCTTCGCCGATATATGCATAATTCCCCTGGACAAAGACCGCAAAGCAACGACCACCGATTTGCTCTACCAGCTCGACATTCCACGCATTACTTTGCGCCAGAATTGATTCTGAGCAAAGGCAAAAGATCAGAATAGCCAGGATTGAAATTGCTTCCTGAAAGCGTCGCTTCATTGAAACATCCCCCTCCTCATGTTTAACTAAAAGCGAAAATGGGAAAAACATTAATTCCCGCATCTGAATCGCTGCACTACACTTTTTCAATGCCTAAATAAGGCCCTTTTCTACTAGTAATTACAAAGTATTACAAAAATGGGTCAGGCAGTCAATGAAAGAATTATTCTCAAGATCCGTCAGCCTTCAGTTCAGATTAGAGCATTAATGGTAGGGGCGGGGTTTCCCCGCCCAGGGCGAGGAGACCTCGCCCCTACATCTTTCATCGCGGATGGCCTCTCCATTGCATCCTTCCTTCATCACAAAAAGGTGCAAGAATATAAGGCGGTGATTTCATCCGCCGAAGCCTTGCGAAGGCGAATGAAATCACCCGTAACTAAAGGTTTAGGAGGGGAGCGCGAGGGGTAATTCGCCTAGGCGAATCCCCCTCGCCTTTCCTAATGCAGAATCAGGGTTCAAAGACAGCACATTGCCGCAGTTCACTGTTTTGCTCCTTGACATGAATGTACCTGGTTGCTAATTTCCGCATCCAACAAACCGGACAACACAGTAAAAAGCCAGAGGAAATGACAACTAAAAGAGCACAACTCGTACTTGAAGATGGGCTCAGCTTCGAAGGGACCGCCTTCGGTGCTGAAGGTGAAGTCTTTGCGGAAATCGTCTTTAACACCAGCATGACCGGCTACCAAGAAATCCTCACGGATCCTTCTTACAAAGGCCAGATGGTCGTAATGACCTACCCCTTGATTGGCAATTATGGCATTAACGATGAAGACGAGGAATCGCCCAGGCCGCAAGTATCTGCGCTGATCATCAAGGAGGGCGCCTCGCTTGCCTCAAACTGGCGCAAGAAAGAATCGCTGGAGAATTACCTCGAGCGATTTAACATCATTGGATTGGAAGGCGTGGACACTCGCGCTCTGGTGCTGCACATTCGCGAGAAAGGCGCCATGCGCGCCGGCCTCTCTACAGAAACTCTCGATCCTGATGTGCTTCTCGAGAAAACCCTGCAATCACCTTCGATGGTGGGACAAGATCTGGTGCCTCATGTAACATCAGACGCGCCGTATCAATTCCAGCCCAAGTTAGATCGTCTCCCCACCGATGACCGCCGCATTTACAAGATCGTAGCGTACGATTTCGGCATCAAGCGCAATATCCTGAATCTGGTGAGCGCCGAAGGCTTCGATATTACCGTGGTACCGGCCACAACAACCGCACGCGAAGTTGAAGATATCCGCCCTGCTGCCGTGATCCTCTCCAATGGCCCGGGCGACCCTGAAGCACTGGACTACGTGATCCGTGAAGTGCGAAGCTTGCTGGGTAAGTTCCCGATCTTTGGTATCTGCCTTGGTCATCAGATTCTGGGCCTTGCCCTCGGCGGCAAGACCTACAAACTGAAATTCGGTCATCGTGGCGCAAATCATCCGGTCATTGATGTAGAGACCAGAAAGGTGGAAATTACAGCCCAGAATCACGGCTTCTGTGTGGATCCCGACAGCCTCGACTCCTCCAAAGTCCAGATCACGCATTGGAACTTGAATGACCATACCGTGGAAGGCCTGGCTCATAAGGAACTTCCGGCCTTCTCCGTGCAATATCATCCCGAAGCCTCTCCCGGACCTCACGATTCGCGCTACCTGTTCGCCCGATTTCGCTCGCTGGTGGAGGAGCATGCCGACGCGATTTGAATGCTCCGAAGCTTTCGTGTTCTTCGTGCGCTTCGTGCACTTCGTGGTGAGTATTCTCCCATTTTGGATTGCTACCACGAAGGACACGAAGATCACGAAGGAAAGCAACTCACATTTTCCAACTGATGTCGGAAGACTAAATGCCACGACGAACTGACATTCGCAAAATCCTCATCATCGGCTCCGGCCCCATTGTTATTGGCCAGGCGTGTGAATTTGACTACTCGGGCACGCAAGGCTGCAAAGCCTTATTGGAAGATGGCTACGAAGTGGTGCTCGTCAATTCCAATCCTGCAACCATTATGACCGACCCGGAGTTCGGCCACCGCACTTACGTCGAGCCACTCACGCCCGAAGTCCTGGAAGCAATAATCGAGAAAGAAAAACCGCAGGCCTTGCTCCCTACGTTGGGCGGTCAGACCGGGCTGAATCTTGCCACAGAGCTCCACCGCCGTGGCGTGCTCGAGCGTTTCAACGTGGAGCTCATCGGCGCCAAGGCACACGCCATTGAAAAGAGCGAAGACCGTCTTTCTTTCAAACGCACCATGGAGGAGATTGGCATCCCGGTTCCCAAAAGCGTGATCGCTACGACGCTGAATGATGCTCAGCAGCTGGTACGCGATATTGGCTTCCCCTGCGTAATTCGGCCATCCTTTACGCTCGGTGGCACGGGTGGCGGCATTGCCTACAACATCGAAGAGTTCGCCGAGGTCGCCGTGCGCGGCCTCACGCTCAGCCCCATATCTGAAATCATGATCGAACAATCCGTCATCGGATGGAAGGAATACGAGCTCGAGGTCATGCGCGACCACGCTGAGAACTTCGTCGTCATCTGTTCAATCGAAAACGTGGATGCCATGGGCGTTCACACCGGCGATAGCATTACCGTGGCGCCGATTCAAACATTGACAGACAAGGAATACCAGGACATGCGTGACGACGCGAAGCGGATCATCAACGCCATAGGTGTCGAGACCGGCGGCGCGAACATCCAGTTTGCCGTGCACCCGCGAACCGGCGAGCGCGTGGCCATTGAGATGAATCCCCGCGTTTCGCGCTCTTCTGCTCTTGCCTCCAAGGCCACTGGCTTCCCCATTGCCAAGATCGCTGCCAAGCTGGCAGTCGGCTATCGCCTCGATGAGCTGCCGAACGATATCACAAAAAAGACCCCAGCATGCTTCGAGCCGACTATTGACTACTGCGTGGTGAAAATACCGCGATTTACATTCGAGAAATTCCCGGGCTCAGATCCTACCCTTGGCACCCAGATGAAATCCGTCGGCGAAACCATGAGCATTGGCCGCACCTTCAAGGAAGCCTTGCAAAAAGGCCTCCGCTCCCTTGAGATTGATCGCTATGGTCTTGGCGCCGATGGGAAGGACAAGTTCAATCGCGAACGACTCATTCGTCGCCTGAACACCCCTAATCCCGAACGCATCTTTTACGTCAAGTATGCCCTCTACGAAGGGCTCTCCATTGACGAAATAGCGAATCTCACCGGCATTGATCCCTGGTTCATTGAGAACATCCATGAAATAATTGCAGTCGAAAACCAGGTGAAAACCTCATCGTTCCTGGTCGGATGTCTTAACAAACTAGACCAACCAGAGTCCGCTGCTCCTCAGCCCGGCGAGCAGGAGGAGCGCGAATTCTGTGCGAAGCTGCTCCGCAAGGCTAAACAGAACGGGTTTTCCGACCGCCAGATTGCCCACCTCACGCACTCGACTGAGGCGCAGGTGTGCCGCCTCCGCAAGCATCTGGACATCCGACCTGTCTTCAAAGCTGTTGACACCTGCGCCGGTGAATTCCTGGCTCAGACGCCCTATTTCTACTCTGCCTATGACCAGACCAATGAATCGCGAGCATCTGATAGAAAAAAGATCGTCATTCTTGGCGGAGGGCCAAATCGCATCGGCCAGGGCATCGAGTTTGACTACTGCTGCGTCCAGGCGGTGATCGCTCTGAAAAAAGATGGCTTTGAAACCATCATGATAAATAGCAATCCTGAAACCGTGAGCACCGACTACGACACTGCCGACAAGCTCTACTTCGAGCCTCTGACCACCGAGGATGTGCTCCACATCATCGAGAACGAGCAGCCGTTCGGCGTGATTGTCCAATTCGGCGGTCAGACGCCGCTGAATCTGGCTAAGTCTCTGGAAGCTGCAGGCGTGAACATCCTGGGCACTTCACCCGAAAGTATTGATCTCGCGGAAGATCGCAAACGCTTCGGCGCGTTGCTTGCCCAGCTCAGGATTCCCCAGGCTCCCAATAGTGCGGGGTATACCTACGAAGAGGTCGAGGAAATTGCACGTACGCTCGGCTACCCCCTGATGGTCCGTCCATCCTACGTGCTTGGCGGACGCGCCATGGAGATTGTTTACGACGACGCACAGCTGCGTGCATTTATGAAAGAGGCGAGAGAAGTATCGCCAGAGCATCCCGTTCTGATTGACAAATTTCTCGACGAAGCAATCGAGATGGATGTTGACGCCCTGGCAGACGGAAATCGCGTGGCTATCTGCGCAATTATGGAGCACATCGAGCAGGCGGGAATTCACTCAGGCGATAGCGCGTGCGTGATTCCGCCGCGCTCCCTGTCGCCTGAGATACTCCAGACCATTCGTCAGTATACAGAGGCACTTGGACGCACTTTAAATGTGCGCGGCCTGATGAATATTCAATACGCGGTGAAGGATGGTAAGGTCTACGTGCTGGAGGTCAATCCGCGCGCAAGCCGCACCGTGCCCTACGTGAGCAAATCAATTGGCATTCCTATTGCCCGGCTGGCAGCCCGCATTATGGTAGGAAAAACGCTTGAGGAACTTGGCTTCACCGAAGAACCACGCATCTCCTTCTACACAGTTAAGGAAGCAGTTCTTCCCTTCGCCAAATTTCCAGGATGCGATATCATTCTTGGCGCCGAAATGCGTTCAACAGGCGAAGTTATGGGCATAGACCCGAATTACGGATTGGCGTTTGCCAAATCACAAAGTGCAGCGAACTCCGCACTACCGCTCGAGGGCGGAATTTTCATCAGCCTCCACGACCAGGATAAGCCCCGCTTCCTGCCAATTGCTAAACGTCTCCATGCCCTTGGCTTTCGGCTCTACGCCACACGCGGCACACTCGAGTTCCTACAATCCCACGGCATCCAGACCCAGATAGTCTATAAGATCGCCGAGGGACGGCCAAACGTCGTTGATTTAATGATCAATAACGAGATTCAAATGGTCATCAACACACCGCTTGACAAAGACTCCAAAGCCGACCAGAAGGCGATTCGCAGCAACGCCATTGCCCGCAACATCACGCTGCTCACCACCATTGCTGCCGCCAAGGCGGCTGTTGAGGGCATTGAAGCACTCCGAACTACCAAACCTACGCTTAAAGCCCTGCAGGATTACCACCACGAACTTGCGCTAGCCAGAAAGGCCTGACAACTCGCCCTGACAACACATACAAAGGTAAGCGCTGGAAAACTAGAGGCGGGCATCAAAAATCCCCATGTCAATATGACATGCGATACATGAATGGCAGCAATGCCATGAACATGCTTTCGAGACACTATCAAAATGAAATCCTAGACAATACTGAATATGCAAAACGCAGGACATAACATGAGATCGTAGGGGCACGCCGCGGCGTGCCCAAAATAATAGGGCAGGCACAAGGCCTGCCCCTACAACGGGATTCGAAAAATTCGGAAAAATTCGTGAGCCGCTGGTTAGGCTTCTATTTAAGATCAAGTTGAATCTTAAGCGCCCCTCCAACCTTTTGCATGTCGTCTGTCGAAAGAAAGCCAATTTTATTGAACAGGCGTAATTTGCTTACTGTTGCTAATTGATCAGCCATGGCTTTGCTTTGTTTACGATTAACAAGTACATATGTTTCACTGGGATAGAGGCGGTCAATTTTACCGGTAAGCGCAACAACCTGAACTCTATTCAGGAACTTATTGGAGGCATCATTGCTAACTATTACTGCAGGGCGTTTCTTGCGAATCTCTCCACCAATGGAACGGCCAAAATTTACCCACCACACTTCACCTCTTTTCATGAGCGCTGTCTCCGAAGGTGGCCTCAGCCCATTCCAGAGCTTCCTTTTCCCGATGTTTATCTTTCGCCATTTCAGCATACGCCGATTCGAGCTTATGTTTGACGACGTGTGGACGAACCAGCTCTTCAACAAACTTGCTAATTTTTCTTGGACCTATGACATTGTGCAGTCCAAAATAAACTTCCTCATCAATAGTGATGGTTAATTTTTTCTGCATCGCCAGTTCTCCTTTATTTATTACACGTATAGTATACGTATAACAGAACCGGGAGTCAACCGTTTTTTTTGATATATGCGAAGTCTAACGACCAAGCTCAGCCGCCGCCAAGGCGACTGTCGAGGGCATTGAAGCGCTTCGAACTACCAAACCTACCCTCAAAGCCCTGCAAGATTATCACCACGAGCTTGCGCTAGCCAGAAAGGCCTGACTACTCATGATGCGCGGTCTGTGGCCTATATTGTAGGGACAGATTATAATCTGTCCCTACTCAGTTACGTTTTGAAAAAAGGACAGGCTACTTTTTCATTCAAGGTACACAAAAGCTAATTCTCAAAAAGCGATAGGGAAAAATAGTCGCCTGTCCCCGAATTCACGCAAACTTTTGCCTCCTTTGCTCCCTGTTTTCCCCTCTCCCCCAGGGGAGACTATCGATGTGAGGTTGAAAATGCGCCTTGTGCGTGGGGATATTTCTTTCGCCAAATGCGGAGACAGACAACTCTTAAAAAGGCAAGAAGCAAGCCGCCTGTTTTCCTATTCGTTATGTAATCATCTGCTCCTTATTTTTCCCTCTCCCCTGGGGGGAGAGGATTGAGGTGAGGGGGATATTTCTCTCTT
>CAYVXD010000089.1:7537-16882 GCA_964454265.1 uncultured Candidatus Sumerlaeota bacterium
CCAGTATATCTTTCACCTTTTCACGAATTCTCTGGCCCAGACTTTTGCTTCCTTTACTCCCTGTTTTTCCCTCTCCCCTGGGGGGAGAGGATTGAGGTGAGGGGGATATTTCTCTCTTATCTTCTATGGTCTTGTAAATTACTTCAAGGACTCCCTTACCTGAAGGATCTCCGAGATAGCCTTACTTTTCTCGATGTTAATTGGCTCAGGATTATGATTCTCCAGTATATCTTTCACCTTTTCACGAATTCTCTGGCCCAGACTTTTGCTTCCTTTCGTTGACCAGGCTTCATAGCTTGCTCTGTCGATCAATTCTGACTCCCACAACTCCCTGAAATGGGCCATCGTATGTGCGTGCGTTAGATACTGCCCCCCTGGCCCTACCTCCTGAATAACATCAATTGCCAGATGTTCAGGATCCGGGTTTACTCCTCTCAAGATTCTCCTGAGCATTCCGATAATCTCGTCAGTCATTACAATCAGCTCAAAAGACGTCGTCATTCCGCTTTCAAGGCATCCGATACCGTGAATGAGATTGGCTCCGCCAAGAGCCTGGAAGGTACACGATAGCGTGGCGTTGATCGCAGCTTGCTCATCAGGGATTTTTGAATCACTGGCAGCAGCCATTCCCCACATTGGTATTTTGACGAACTCCCGCATATCAAATAATGCAGTGCTCATCAGCTGCAGCTCTGGAGCATCAAATGATATCGCAGCGGTTTTCATGTTCAACACTATGGGGATTCCGATGGTAATCATTGGCGAGCCCTCATTTATGAGCTGGCCAATCACGATTGCGCTGAGGCACTCAGCCAGACACAAAACCACAGTCCCTTCGACGGTCACGGGTGCCGATGCCCCACTCATCGGTGCTGTCGTGCATATGACTGGAATCCTGTTTTCAGCGCAGAACCTGAGCTTCTCACAAACCTCCCTTGTGTAGGTCAGCGGGCTTGTAGGTTGAGGATATGAAATCACAAACGGCTTATCACGCAACTCATTCTCACCTCCAGCGGCGATCGCAGCTATTCTAATGATGTCACGATGATTCTCAGCCGTATATGCAGTGAAAATGATGGGTTTAGTGGTGTTCATCATCATTGCGTGGAACTGATGTATATCAGCAATGGGGAAAGGCTTATCTGATACCACTCCAGTCGGCATGGTAAAATCCATGTGCGACAATGCATCGCAGAGAATACCTGCTTTCTCTACATCTGTCTTCAGAAATTTCCTTCTTTGCCCGGTTAATGGATCTAAGATATAGGGACAGTCTGTCCCGTTGCCAAAGTAGCAATTCCAGGCTGATAACCGCATTGCTGGGTTGCCGTCTCTGGTGTAAATCTGGATCTCCTTGGGGGCTGTTTCCAGGGCGTGCTCAACGAGATTGGAGGGGATATAGGCTCGATTTCCATCAATTCGTGCTCCAGCTTCTCCTAACACATTCAAGGTTTTCTCATCATGTACACTGATCCCTGTACGTTTCAGAACAGTTAGCGCTGAGGAAAATATCTTCTCGCGATCTTCAGCTGGCAAGGTGATCAGATGTGGCACCTTCCGCGTCTCACGCTTTTCTGTCATTTAGATCAACCTCACTATCCCAGATTATGCATTAGACATTGCGAAGGGAATCCGCCGCGGCGGATCACCCCTCGCACTCCCCTCCTAAACCTTTCATTACGGGCGACTTCATTCGCCTAGGCGAATGAAATCGCTAGAGAGTATGTCATTCTGAGTCCGCCTGAGGCGGACGAAGAATCTCACCTAACAGGGGGAAAATGGGGAAAAACATCATTATTTAATTTTTCGCTCCTCGGCATTTCTGGATAAGGTGATCACAGCATAGGATATGCTTTGATTTCAAGCGTGGATATGAAGGTGAGACTGCTCATGAGCGTCCGAAGGAGCTCTGACGCAGTCGAAAATGGTATTTGTACCTTTTTCTTCGTTCAAATGCTACTGTCGTTTCTAAAATTGATCGTGTTGCTTTTTCGAGGCACCTCAAGAAATAACCTATCCCCTTCTTATCGTTATCTAATCATTTGTTCCCTGTTTTTCCCTCTCCCCTGGGGGGAGAGGATCAAGGTGAGGGGGCTATCTTTCTTATCTTCTATGGACTGAAATGCGGGGACAGCAAGCTCAATTTCAGTTTTTCTTGCGGTTCAGGCTGGCCTTGCTGTAGTTTCGACGCTTCACCATTCTCTCATACGATCTAGAAAATAGGGTTGCTGCCCCCGAATTCCTCAAATGAACAAATAATTTGTCATTAATATTTATCTACTGCATTTTCCTGATGCGTACTTCGCAGTCTTTTTTATCTTTTAACAGTTCAACGAGCTCGTTTACGTTCGTATTTCCGAAATGATATGGATAAAGGATTTTAGGATTAAACATCTTAACTGCCTCAGCAACCATTTCGGGTGTCATGGTATAAGGTACGTTCATCGGTAAAAAGGCGCAATCTATTCCAGACAACTCTTTCATTTCTGGAATATTCTCTGTATCTCCAGCGATATATACTTTCTTATCGCCAAATGTTATTACATAGCCGTTACCAACACCCTTTGGGTGGAAAGGCTCGCCATTTGCTCTTTTGTGAACGATGTTATACGCTGGAACGGCTTTCACTTCTATTCCCTTAACTGTCTTGACATCACCGTTTTTCATTACAATACCGTTTTGGACTTCTTTAGCGCATGTTTCTGTTAATACTAAATCCGTGTTCGGTGTCTTGATCTTTTCTATTGCTTTTTTATCAAAGTGGTCACCATGATCATGGGTGACAAGAATAATATCTGCCTTAGGCATTTTAGAATAGTCTGCATATCTACTGACCGGATCAACATGGATTACCTTTTCATTAAAATGAAATAACAAGGTCGCATGACCAATAAAGGTGATTTTCAAATCCCCTGATGAAGTGCTGATTGTGTCAGACTCAAACTCATCTTGCGCGGCAGAAAAAGATGCAAACATCATGATCGGGAAAAACATAAATAAACTTATAGTCTTCATAGTGACCTCCTAAATACTATTCTCATTAAAGATACTTGCTAATGAGTAAGCCAAGAATACAATTTCATGCTTAAGATTATAGAGCTATTCTATGATATCCATTCATGTCAAATAAAAGTAGTGAATTCACCGTCTAACTCTGATTGCCTGCGTCGTTTTGTAGAGCAGGCAGCCCACAAGAGCCGTGAAAGGTGCTACGGTCACCAAACCAAAACTTCCAACAAGTGTTTGAAGGATTTCAGCTGCCACATAATTATGATTCATCACATTTTCGAGCGGAACACCCTGTGCCATAAACAGCATCATCATATTGAGGTAATTTGCCGAATAGGCAAATAATAGTGTAGTGGTCATCGTTCCGAGCACGGCGCGGCCGACACGCAGGCCGGAGCTAAGGAGTTCCCATCGTCCAATGTCACGGCTTTTTCGAACGATTTCATCCATGGCAGCCGCAATATCCATGGATAAGTCCATGATGGCCCCTGAAGCGGCCAGAAACACCCCTGCTAAAAACACACGCGTTAGATTTAAATACCCGTATCCTGCGTAGAGCAGGGTTTCCGAGAATGGTTTAACTGCGCCATGCACCCGAAATCCCTTCCAAAACAACAGCGCGAGAAGAGCAGTCAATCCCACACCAAGGAAACAGCCGAGGAATGCCACAAGCCCCCTTTTTGAAAGTCCACCCACCATGAACTGAATGGCTCCGGAAAGACCGACAATCACTATTAGAGCGATGAGGATCGGATCGTTGCCTTTGAGTATCGAGGGAAGCAGAACGCGCCAAGTCGCGACTATAGCTAGCACGAAACTTAAGAGCGCTTTTGCACCGGTCCATCCAGCCGTTAGAATCAACAGCACGGCAAAAGCGACAGCTAATAGGCGCTCAATTCCCAGGCGATACCGACCACGGAGCGTTCCTACAGACAGCTTCCCATCGGGCGCCGTATATTCCACGAGAACGGGTTCGTTCTCTAAATAGACTTCGTCCAGTTCCATCTTACCCAGAAGTTCGTTGCGACCGATTAACTGACTGCCGGCATGAGGACCGGAGATCAAACGAAGCGTCACCGTTTGCGCTCCAGTTTGCACCATCCCCAACTGCATTAACTCAGAATTGTCCACAGTCATAACGCGCGCTTTTGCGCGAACTGTTTCCAAGTCGACGCCCCGTTCTGGAATACCACTGGGGATGAAAAGCAATCCCACTGTTACAACCGCGACTAGCGTTACAAATATAAAGTCACGTTTCCATAAAGATGGCCATTTGATGCTTCTTTTCAATGTACTATCTCCTTTAATAGATGAATTGTCAGGAAACGTCTCTGTGGGGATACATGAAGTACATTAATGCTTATACCTTACTTTGGCTTACCCAATATGGCGAGCATACTTTACGGGGTGATAGCCATGACGGCCTTTTCCACTTTCTTCTCATCCTTATGCTTGTGGTAGATTGTCTCTAGATCCATCGCTTCTTTAAGATTCTTGCAAATATCTGTGTTGTCATAGTAACCCTGAAAAAGCTCTTCACCGATTCCTCTTGCCATCACGGGTACGGGTATTCCTGTATGAGAGTAGCTAGTCCACCCTATGCCCGCCTTCTGATTTACAATATGCGTAATTTTCACCGTAATAGGTTCATAACTCCCATATAAAAGATATGTATAGTCATCGCTAGCGCGAACTTGCCTGTCCTTCATACTCAAAGCAAAGGCGTCTTCGAGAGCTAAGCGTTCGTGAGGTTTAGCGGTCATTCCCAGTGTTTGTCTGGCAGTCATATCTCCTTCCCCTGCTTTTTTTTGAAGTTCCTTCACGGCGGAGTCATCAAGCAAAGTCAGGCCAAAGCATTCTTCAATGAGAGGAATAATGTCCTTAAACTTGGCGTTCTTTCCGTATTTCTCCTTGAACTTTCCCAGTCTCTTGTTGAACTCGATATAGGACATTTTCTGCCTGGAGATCTTTTCAAAAGACGAATCCGTGCGAGTTCCAGCAAAGCCGATCGTCAGTCCACCGCATTCATGATCCCCTGTTACGACAATTAAAGTCTCGCCAGGCCGTTGCTTCTGAAACGCCAGAGCCTCTTCCACAGCTTTATCGAAGGCAAGCACATCATAAATAGCAGCCGCTGCATCATTCGCGTGACATGCCCAGTCGATCTTGCCGCCCTCGACCATCATGAAAAAGCCCTTCGTATTATCTAACAATTCAATACCTTTTCTGGTGAACTCGGCAAGACTGATATGGCTAGGCGGACGATCGAGTTCGTAATAAAGTGCTTTAGCGTTGTCTAGTTGGTGGTTGTAGGCTAAAACCTTTCCGCACTCCGGCTTAAGCGCTTGAAGTTCCGCACGAGTTGTCACAATATGGAATCCGCGGCGCTTTGCCTCATCAAGAACATCCGCTTGCGTACCATTCCTCCCTTTGGGATATCTTACACCCCCGCCGGCAAAATAATCGAAATTCGACCGAGCGAGATCCTGGCTTATCTCATAGTACATGCCGCGATATGGACGATGGCTGTAAAAACACGCTGGCGTGGCATGGTCGATGCTGACGCTTGAAACAATTCCTACCTTCATTCCTCTTTCCTTCGCAGATTCAGCGATGGTCTTCAGAGAGGTTTGTTTATCAGGCGCCATCGCTATTAATCCGTTCTCCGTTTTCTGACCACACGCGAGGGCTGTGGCTGCCGCGGCGGAATCGGTAATGAGGGTATTCATCGAGTATGTGGAGGACATCCCATGAACCGGAAATTTGCTCATGTTCAGTTTTGTAATGCCTGTTTCCGACTTTCGCGTGACTGCAGCCTGGTAAACCTCGGCAGCGTTACGTTGAGCAAGTCCCATTCCATCTCCAATGAATAGAAAGACATACTTCGCGTGTTCTTTGCCAGCGGTTCCGCCCCATACCTGGGAAGCAAGCGCGAAAATCGCCAAATTGATCATCACATAAGTCGTTACTGAAATCCGATACACCCTTTTTCTAAACCATTCTGTTAACATAATAGGCTTCTTCCTTATGATAAGATTAGAGTAAATTTTGGGTTTTCAGATCGAGGCTGTTCTTGCCCTCACGCTGGAACAAAATTTTTCTGCAGGGGTTCAATTAAATCGTCAATCTATGTATTCTAATCTACCAAAGTTGGTTTCAAGACATTTCTAATGAATCAACAAAGGACAAGCTGAAAAAATCCAGAACCATCGGTAGTCTTCCAGCTTATCGTGATCGAATTGTTTCGTTCTTTTAAGAGGGAGTACGATTACTCTAACATCCCGGCTCACCAGTCGCGAATTGTTCGCGGGTCTGGTGCAGAGCCGGTTGTTGTATGGCAGTGTTTATTCGCCCATCTATAACGATTTGTCTGAAAAAATAGATTAGACAATCGCTCTCAACAGATAAGACCGAATTCACTTTTCGGTGGCTTTTGCCCTTTGCTCTTGAGACATACCCGCCAATCGCTTGACTTCATTCACATCGAGGCCTATTCCTTCGGCTACGTGCCGGCCGTACTCCTGGTCTGCCTTGTAGAACAAGGCTGTTTGGCGCAATTGGATGCGCTTTTGTGCCTTGCCCAGGTGGCCCACAATGTTGCCGATGAGGTGATCTCGATCCTTGTCTGACATGACCTTGCGATAAAGGGTGCCAGCCTGCACAAAGTCGTCATTGGGATGGGTGAAGGGGTGACGACCAGCCTGGCCGGAAAGCTCAAAAGGAGGCTCACCTGCCGTCGGGTCCGGCCCAAATCCGCCAAAGCTATTGGGCCAGTAGTTGGGTCCGCCACCCGCGTTGGCGTCAACGCGCATTAACCCGTCACGCTGGTAACTGTTTTCAGGAGCGTGTTTGGGCGCATTGACTGGAATCAGGTGATAGTTGGGTCCCAGTCTATGCAGGTGCGTATCGTGGTAAGAAAAAACTCTCGCTTGCAACATCTTGTCCGGAGAAATTGCGATTCCGGGAACCACGTTTCCCGGGCAGAAAGCCGCCTGTTCCACTTCTGCAAAATAGTTGACCGGGTTCCGGTTCAGAACCAGCTTTCCAATTTTAACAGGCGGGACCTCTCCATGTGGCCAGACTTTGGTGATGTCAAAGATATCCCAAGGGAAATTCTTGGCCTTCTCTGGTGTTAGAATCTGCATCTCAAGAGTCCAGGAAGGATACTCGCCCCGCTCGATGGCCTTATACAGGTCACGAGTGGCGTGATCCGGATCTTCGCCGCAAAGCCGCTTCGATTCCTCTCGGGTCAGGTTCTTGATACCCTGATCCGTCTTGAAATGGTACTGTACCCAGAAGTGCTCGCCCCTGTCATTGTACCACTTGAAGGTGTGGCTACTGTAGCCGTTCATGTGCCGAAAGGTAGCTGGTGTTCCCCTGTCGGAGAAAAGGATTGTAACTTGATGAATGGATTCAGGTGTCAGGGATAAGAAGTCCCAAAACATGTCTGGATCAGGCAGATTGGTCGCAGGGTTGCGCTTCTGGGTGTGGATGAAGTCGGGGAACTTAAGGGGGTCGCGGATAAAGAATACCGGCGTGTTGTTGCCTACCAGGTCATAATTGCCTTCCTCCGTGTAGAATTTGACTGCAAAGCCGCGTGGATCTCGTGCAGCATCAGCAGAACCCCTTTCACCGCCAACGGTGGAAAAGCGTGCGAAGACTTCAGTACGCTTGCCTACTTCGGAAAGAAACTTGGCTTTGGTGTACTTTGTCACATCAGCAGTAACCTCAAAATAGCCGTGCGCTCCCGCTCCTTTTGCATGCACCACTCGTTCGGGAATGCGCTCACGGTCGAAGTGGCCTAACTTCTCCAGCAAGTGAACGTCCTGCATGAGTACAGGACCCCGTGGACCAGCGGTTAGGCTGTTCTGGTCGTCAGCCACAGGGATTCCAAAAGCTGTAGTAAGTCTCCTTTTTTTTCTTTCATTTTTTTCTTTTTTCATTGCCATACTCCCTTCTTTCTCTTGATATGAACTTACAGCAATATCACTATGGTTTCTTTATCACACCTTGAGGCCGCGAGATCGTCTGAAGAATCTCTCAAATGCGGAATGCAGTCAAGCGGAAACGGAATTCTGCATTGGGTTTTCGAGTTTCCCTAATAGCAAATGCGGGGACAGCAAGCTCAATTTCATTTTTTCTTGCGGTTCAGGCTGGCCTTGCTGCAGTTTCGACGCTTCACCATTCCCTCATACGACTCGGAAAATGCAGTGGCGGGACACTAATAGAATCTCTTTAATTTTTACCTTTCAGCAATATGATCTGATCCAATTCGCTCGATGAGACCCGGAACGAAACGCTCGCTGAAACCCGCCACAACGGCTATTACGAAGAGAGTGTAAGGGTTATCCTGAATTATTCCTAAAGCAAGATTAGCTTTGCTTACCACAACCACAAAACAACCGAAGATCAACGCTAATGTAATTCTAATCACACCATGAAACGCCATATGTAGCCGTGATGCAAACGGATCTATTGAAAGTTTCCTCGCGCGCTGCATTATAGAAATTGCTCCTCCTAGAATACCACCCCCGCCGCCCAAAATAATGTCTCTGTGAAACGGTGTAAGGGAATCTAGGAAAAGATACTGATATTCGAGTATGCACAGAAGAATTAATGCCCAAGAGAGACTAAAAGATAAATAGTTCAATTGTGCATACCCCTTGCCTCTCTCATTTACAAAATTACGGGCAACCTCAAAACACCCGGACAAGTCATCCTCTTCTCGCGACATGAAAGCACTACTCAGTGCTTTGCCAAGAATGATAGCCACTTCAGGCCTACATGTTTTTGGCAGAGTAGATTGAGCAATGCCTTGCAAGCGATCGAGTTCAGCAGCTGCAGCTCTTAGCCTGTAGGGAAGTGTCCGGTGCCACCACTCGACACTGTCTCTCTCAGTACGACATACCATGAAGTCAGGTCCACTTGCGAATTTTCCCGCTATCTTTGGTTGCTTCTCGAGAAAGTCACGGGCAGGTTTAAAGTATGCTATCACGTCATCATTTGCCTGCGATCCGAAAACACGTGCTAATGTGCTAGCCAGCAGATATTCCATTTGTTCCCTTTTAGACGGAGGGAGGCTAAGTTTGGCAAGCCCTTCCAACCGATAGAATTCATCTTCGGCAGGCTTGAGCCTTTTAGGAAGGCCCCGGTGTTCCCATGCAAGCTCGCCCTTGTCATTGCGGAATATCACCCAGTCAGGTTCCTGATCAAGGATTGTCGCTATCTTCTCACCACCAAGAGTTGTGCCTCCGGGTTTATAACTGAAGGGGATAGTTGGCATTTGATCCATTGGAATTTCTTCCCTAGCACGCTTATCTGTCATTCAGATGAACC
>CAYVXD010000090.1:0-16566 GCA_964454265.1 uncultured Candidatus Sumerlaeota bacterium
ACAAGCTTTGATGGATATGCCCTTCGACAAGCTCAGAGTGAAGCAAGTAATTCTAGATGTCAGATTTAGTAGGGGCTCAAAATTTTGAGCCCCTACTACTCCTGTGATGGTGCACTAGTCCCTGGTGTATTTTCTTTTCTCAAGTAGCTCGGCGGTTGCCCGCGCAACAATCAGTTCCTCATTTGTTGGCACCACCAGAATTTTTACCAGCGACTCGGGAGTTTGAATTTCTGCTTCGCCTGCGGTGCTGGCATTTTTGGCTGCATCAAGTCGGATGCCAAGAAAGCCGAGTGCATTGCAGATTTCGGCGCGAATGTATGGACTTTGTTCGCCGATCCCGCCGGTGAAAGCGATTACGTCAACCCCGCCTAGCGCAACCAGATATGCACCGATATACTTCTGAATGCCGTAGGTGAAAATGCGCAACGTACGCACTGCACGGCCATCTCCCTGCTCTGCTGCCTGCTCCAGCGTCTTACAGTCGCCGCTTATGCCGGAAAGCCCGAGCAAGCCACTTTGCTCGCAAAGTCGTGCAACGGTCTCGTCTACACCCCAGCCTTCCTTTTTCATCAGGTAAAGAAGCACGAACGGATCGAGGTCTCCCGGTCTTGTGCTTTGGACGACTCCGCTCTGGGGGGAGAACCCCATAGAATTATCTATAGATTTCCCATTCTTGATTGCCGTGATTGAAGAACTTCCTCCGAGATGGCATGAAATGATCTTAAGCTGCTCAGGTGCTACGTGGAGTATTTGCGGAACCCGCTCAGCCACATAGCGGTGTGAAGCGCCATGGAAGCCGTAGCGGCGGATCCCATACTTTTCGCACCAGTCAAATGGAACCCCATAGAGATATGCATGGTCGGGCATAGTTTGATGAAAAGCAGGCTCAAATAGCCCAATCATCGGCTTTGATGGAAGCAACTTCTTGAATTTCCTGATTGCTTCAATATAAGGAGGGTTGTGAGCCGGGGCTACGAGATTAAAGTCTTCCATTCGCGCGAGGACTTCATCGGTCAATTCAGTTGCCTCATTGATTCTCTGTGCATGAACGGTCTTAAACCCAATGGCTGCGAGTTCGCCCATGCTTGGCAGTACTGAACTTGCCTCAGTTGAAAGAAATCGGATGATTCGCTCTATCGCTTCCGTGTAGTCATTAACCTTTCTAATTTCAGTGATCTGGTCTTTTCCCTCGACCGCGAAAGAACATTTTGAAGATGTTCTGGAAATGTCAACGATCTTACCCCAGGCCAAGAGCCGCTCTTTTGTTTTGTTGATTTCAAAGAGCTTACACTTTAGAGAAGTGGACCCGACGTTTACGGCCAATATTTTCATTGGTACGATTCAGTTCCAAAGCTATATAATCTTTGCGAGTGCCTTTTATGAGTGCAGGGCAAATAACATTTTGCGTTGTGGATACGAATTTTTAACGAATTTTCGTTTGACAAGGCTAAGGAAAAATAGTAAAAGAAAAGACTAATTATTTTATAGCATAGAATTTCTTTTTCCTTATCTTAATTCAGAGTAAAAATCAACGATTATCCGGGGTGTGATGATTAGACAAAAAATCCAGATGATTTTTACATCAACCGCTCTGATCCTGGTGATGGCGATCGGTTCAGTAGGCCTTGGTGGTGGTATGCCACCGAAAGTTTTGAAGGACGTTGATATACAGCTGATCGGAGTGGTTCTCTATGAAGGCAAGTCAACGGCACTCATCCGCGATAGAGCGGCAAGCACGGAGCAATTCTATGAAGTTGGAGATAAGCTTCGGGACTATCGCGTGTCGCAGATTAAGGCAGAGAGCGTGACGTTTGAACGGAGAAACGTGAAGTATCTGCTTTATCTGTCTGCGCCGCCGGATCTCGTGCCCCCACGTGCTCAAACGCAAGTTGCTTCTGCTTCTTCAGGCTCCGCTACACCTTCCCAGAAATCCTCAAAAGCATCCTCCGCGCAAACATCGAAGAATACTCAAAGCAGATCTCAAACGAGGTTTATTGTGCCGATGAAGGGAAAGGTGACATCGGGATTCGGGTATCGTACCCATCCGATGGGAGGGGGACGGAAGTTTCATAATGGTATTGACATTGCGGCAGCCCATGGAACTTCAATCAAGGCTGCTGCTGCTGGCAAGGTGATTTTTGCCGGCACGAAATGGAGCATCGGTAATGTGGTGACTATACAGCATACTTCAGGGTATCAAACCCTTTACGGTCATATGTCCAAGATCCTGGTGAAGAAAGGCGAACGGGTAAAGCAAGGTCAGGTGATTGGCCGAGAAGGTTCAACCGGTATCTCCACAGGCCCGCATTTGCATTTTTCCATTTTGCGATACGGCAAGTATTTAGATCCTGCCCATTATCTCCCACTCGAGAAAGAATAGCATGGATTTGCTCGCCTTTGGGGCACATCCCGACGACTGCGAGTTATACGCAGGCGGACTGTTGGCTAAGCTGGTTCGCAAGGGCTATAAGGTTGGGATTGTTGATTTGACTCGTGGCGAGATGTCGTCCCGGGGGTCTGTGGCCGAGCGGCAGCGCGAGATAGGAAAGGCATCGAAGATCCTCGGCCTTAGCCTTCGCAAGACTCTTGACCTTGGTGATACCCAACTGGCTAATACGCCCCAGGCTCGGCTTGCCATTATCCGGATTGTCCGGCAATGCCGACCGCGGCTGGTCCTCTATCAGTATCCCATGGATCGCCATCCAGATCAC
Source organism: uncultured Candidatus Sumerlaeota bacterium (assembly GCA_964454265.1). Classification (GTDB taxonomy): domain Bacteria; phylum Sumerlaeota; class Sumerlaeia; order MWCT01; family JAUWMI01; genus JAUWMI01. The sequence continues at coordinate 2,712 of CAYVXD010000090.1, forward strand.
GTGCGAGGCAGCGTGCTGGTCAGGGAAGCATGCTACTATTCTCACCTGACCAAGATTCGTACCCACCAGAAGCGCTATAGGCCGGGGTATGAGTTCTGTTTTCTTGGAACTATTGTTGGCGAGACCGTCAACCCAAGCTTTATCGTGGATATCAGCGATACATTTGAGCAGAAGATTAAGGCGATCCAGGCGTTCTCCTCACAGTTTTATAATCCGGCTTACCAGGACAAGGAGACCTACATAAGTTCCCGGGCCTTCCTTGAATTTGTAGAAACCCGAGCAAAGTTTTACGGTGCGCTGATCGGGGTACAATATGGCGAGCCGTACGTGTCCAAGACATTTCTCAGGATTAATGATCCGGTAGCATTCTACCTGTCGGCCCCGTAGTGACATATCATAATATGTCGCTACTGCTCCCACCTTAGCTTTTCGCCTGTCTTTTCAACTTCTCGTAGTGTCCTAATCTGATTTGTTGTATTCTGTTTGTTATTTGCAGGGCTGTTATATTTAGCGTCCTTCCTAATACTTTTGCCTGGCCAAAATGCTGCAGAATTGCCTTACTTCATTGCAATGGTTGGTTTTTGTAGGGGCGGGGTAATCCCACCCCTGCGTCCTGACCGCAGGGATTATCTATTATTGGGTTTAGATTCACTATAAAATAGTCTCTCTGTGGCATTCTTCAATCAAAACAGGACACAAGGCAACTTCTCATTGATTTCTTTATCCATGGACGTATAAGGTTTGCTCAGCGGATGGATTCTGGGCAACTGCATTTGCAATCTATCCAAATCTATCAGCATGAGGCTCTACATGGCTTCGCCGATCTCGTTCTGGGTGCTATTTTGTTCTTTTGTGGCACTGTTAGTGCTGCCGGGAGTGACCATATTACTCCTTATGAATCTGGGGCGCCGGATTTATTTTTTTGGATTGGTTTCGATTGGCTTTTTTATCTCCTTTCTTTTGCTGGCACTGCTGGCCTTTATTGGACTGCGATTTTCTTTTCCCTTCGACTATCTGCTCTACAGTGAATATGTCATTGTTCTTGTATCAGCGCTGGTTCTCCTCTTCCTTTATGAATTTCGCAGGCGGTCCTTCTTTCGGGTGTGGCGGTTCTTGCAACGCAACTTTCACATCGAGGATCTGGTGGTGCTCGCAATAGCGCTTGCCACCAGTGTGCTCATGCTACTCCACGGCGGCTTCATTGAGTTTGGGGACGTATGGGTTCATGTTGCTTATATGACAAAATTTTTGACGCACGGGGTCCTGGCGTCTGCATATCCGTTCTTCGAGTCACCGGTGATAGATCTTAACTACAGTTACTGTGCGTATCACCCCGTGCTTGCCAGTCTGGCGTACCTGCTTAATCGCGACGTGTTATTTCTGTGGTACTATCTGCCGGTGCTACTGGCTCCGATGGTCATTATCTGTAACTATTATTTTGCCACACGCGTAACGCGCAGCCGATTTGTAGGCCTTATTGCTGTTCTGTTTCTCTTTTACAATCTGGCATTCCAAATTCAACCATTGTTTGGATTTTCGTTTTGTGGGTATCCGGGAAGTTTTGGAGTCTTGATTCTGCTTCCATTACTCTGGGTGTTAACGTTCAATTACCTGGGTGATCTCGGCTGGCGGGATTTTATTTTCGTAGGTGTCGGATTCCTCGGGCTTCTAACGGTGCATAAGTTAGTAGCGCTCTACTTCTGTATTGATTTTCTTTTGCTCGGGATTATGTTGCTCATTTATTTTCGGAAGCGTAGGTCGAAGCAATTGGGTGTATTGAGGCTGATAGTGCTATTCGGCGTGCTAGGTGGGGCTTATTCATTGATTATTGCTCCGATTCCTCCTGTTGTGAATCCACTACACGTGGGGTTTCGTATGGATGAGATCGTACAGGTCACCCGGCAGAGTTTCATTGCAAATCCGCGCATCTTTTTGTTTCAAATGGGGGCTGTCATGTCCCATTTCCCTTACACCTTTCTTCCCATGCTGGGTATTCTACTTTTGCCGTTTCTCCTCATTGATTTACGGCGCAACGGCATAGGGAAGTGCTATCTGCTGTCGGCAACGGTAGCCATGCCGCTCATCCTGTTCAATCCGGTCTTGCTGCCGTTGTTCAAGCGGTGGATTACCTTGGAAGGTGCGGTGCGGATTGTACAGACTGTTCCCTACTTCATTTTGATTCCCTATACGTTATATCTCATCATACAGACAACGCTCACGTCCATGTATCGGACAGTGCGCTCGGCCCGAAATCGTGTGTGGATCAATCTGGTCTTATTGGTTCTGTTTGTTGGAGTGTCGCTGGTCTATTTTTCGCGTGTCGAAATGAGGCAGTGGCAGCTGCGGACGCCCCAATCGTTATGGAATGCTAATCCACTCTTTTCTGTTGCCCAGCTCATTCAGCGTGAGGGCCTCACGGAGAAAAAGCTGATTGGGGATCTCTATTCGAGCTACGTTGTAGGAGCGCTTTCAGGAGTTGAGGTGCTTGGCATTCCAGAGACTATGAGCTCGCCAAGCCACAATTTCGTGCAGCGCAAGAACCAGCAAATCTATACATTCTTCTTGCCGGATGGTTTCACAGCGAAAGTAGAATTGCTGAAGGCGCATGATGTCAAATATGTACTTCTCAATCGGCTCTGGATTCGGCAGGACGTTATGGACTACTTTGTAGACCACTTCGGAGCACGTGCCGATTTGTTTCATCTTATCTATCAGGAACGCGCTGTTAGGCTGTACCAGCTTAGCGATTAGCGACAAGAGTGCCGTTGGGTGTTCTTCGGAGCGAAAGCGAACAGAATTCTGCTACGGGAGTATGTAGGATGCGCATTGGGATCACCTGTTACCCGACGTATGGGGGAAGCGGGGTTGTGGCCACCGAGCTTGGGCGTTTTTTGGCAAAGCGAGGCCATACGATTCACTTTATCAGCTATGCGGTGCCGTTCCGATTGGCCCGTGAATTTAGCGATAGGATTTTTTATCACGAGGTGGAGACTGTTGACTATCCTCTTCTGGCCCATCAGCTCTACACCATATCGCTTGCAGCGAAAATGGCGCAGACAATTAAGGATGCGCAGCTGGATATCTTGCATGTCCACTATGCTGTCCCGCATGCGATCAGCGCATTTCTGGCACGGAGTGTTTCACGGGCGGAGAAAGTGAAGATTATTACCACACTTCATGGCACAGATATCACATTGGTCGGGCGTTCGCCCTCCTTCTTTCCAATTGTGCGATTCAGCATAGAGAGGAGCGATGCAGTGACCGCGGTGTCACAATGGCTCAAAAAGGAGACAGTGAGAGAATTTGGGATTCGCCGCCGCATCCGGGTGATTCCAAATTTTGTAGATACGGAGAAGTTTCGGCGAGGGCCAACGCCCTGTAAACGGAGCCTGTACGTCAAGCCGGGCGAGAAGATCATCATGCACATTTCCAATTTTCGGCCGGTGAAGCGGCTGGGCGATGTAATTCGCATCTTCAAGTTGATCCAAGGAGAGGTTCCGTCGCGGCTGCTGCTCATTGGCGATGGACCGGATCGGGACATGGCAAGGCAGTTGTCGCGGCAGCTGCGGATTCAGAAGCGGGTTGTATTTCTTGGTAAGCAGGACTGCATCGAGCATTTTCTGGCGTGCGCGGACGTCTTCTTGCTGCCCAGCGAGAGTGAGTCGTTTGGCCTTGCTGCTCTGGAGGCGATGAGTTGTGGAGTTCCAGTAGTGGCATCACGGCTTGGAGGTATCCCAGAGATTGTTATTGACGGAGAGACAGGATTTCTGGCGGAGGTGGGTGATGTAGAGGGGATGGCCGCCAAGGCTATTGAGATATTGCGAAATCCGACGTTAGCCAGACAGATGGGACAGCGTGCACGGGGACTGGCGGAAAAGAAATTTAGGGCTGATTTTATTATGAATCAATATGAAAGGCTTTATTTTGACTTGCTCAGCAAACCCTCAAAGCGGCCTTTCACGTATTGATACGAACGTGATGTGGGCCAGCACGGCCATAGTGCGGCTCATGATGCCTCAGTCAGTGGTGAATAAGATAGTCCCGATTGAGGCTCGGTGTGTCAGAGCTGAGTCCAGAGGTTGCACCTGTCCATGGTCACAGAGTTTTTCGTAGGGGCAATTCATGAATTGCCCCTACATGCCCAATGGTTGTCCAGCCTGCGCCTCACGCAGAACTGTTAGGAAGCTGTAGGGGCTCATCCGCCGCAAGGATTTTGAGCCCCTACGGGCCAGAGAAACCAGGTAGCGTGTCAATACAACCATCGGGTTCATTTTGAAAAAGGTTGACGGATCTTGGTCTGCCAAAGAGCCCTTTTTAATTTCATTGACAGCGGCAGGATGTGGTGTTAGCGTCTGTTTTCGTTTTGGCTTGAGGATCAAGGTGGATATCCCTCACCGGACATTTCGTAAGCAAAGGGAGCATTATGGAATACTTATCAGGACTGGTGATGGCTGCGGCTGCCCAGCAGGACTCTGGGCAGAGTATGACGCTCATGATCATGATGTTCGGCACCATTGCGCTGGCCTTTTATTTCATTATTATCAGGCCACAAAAGCGCGAGCAGAAACAGCGTCAGCTTATGCTTGAAAGCGTGAAAAAGGGTGACAAGGTGGTCACCATTGGGGGCATTCACGGCGTTGTGGTGGATGTGGACACCAATGCGAGCGTCGTGACTGTTGAAGTGGCGAAGAATGTCAGGTTAAATTTTACCAAAAGTTCAGTTTCCAGTATTTCCAAGAAAGGAAAAGACGCGAAGGAAAAGGAGGCGGCTCGGGCAACCAGCGAGGAGAATAAAAAGTGAGGACGTGCCGCTTGATTTCTACGCATGCTGTGCAGGCAAGGAGATTTTTTACACACAAAGGCAGGTAGCGACCTCGCAGTGGCGTATTGCCTCTCCGTGTGAATAAGACTATGAAGAAGCAAAACCCTTTTCAGATGCCTCAGATGGATGATCTTGAGGTGAAGCCCAGTGTTGATCAGCCAGTTCTGGTTACAATGGATGACGTAAAGGCGAATCCCGAGGTTCAGGTACTGGTGAACAAATCTGACGAGTACCTGGGCATTATCGGATATACGGACCACGGAATTAATCACGTGACCAGGGTATCGGATGGCGCCTACAAGATCATCAAAGAACTCGAATTGCCTGAACGTGAGGCGCATTTGGCAGGCATTGCCGGATACCTGCACGATATTGGCAATGTGGTACATCGCCACAATCACGCTTACGTCAGTGCACTATTGAGTTACGATATTCTTATGAAGATGGGAATGTCGATGGAGGAAATTACCATTATAATGGGTGCCATTGGCAACCATGACGAGAGCGACGGGGATCCAATTAACAATCCTTGTGCAGCGTTGATTATTGCCGACAAGTCTGATGTCTTGCGCAGTCGGGTGCGCAATCCGCGAATGATTAATTTCGACATTCACGACCGGGTGAATTATGCAGCCGAGGAATCGCAAGTCGTGGTGGATCTAAAGAGCCACTTAATCACCTTGAAGCTGAAGATCAACACAGACATTTCGCAGGTTATGGAGTACTTTGAGATATTTATGTCCCGCATGACGATCTCGCGGCGCTCAGCAAATTATCTGAATTGTGATTTCGGGCTTATCATTAACGACATCAAGTTGTTGTGATGGCGTCTACCTCTCGATTTCCATCCCGTTGAAGGTTTCACGCGCATCGGCAGCCGTTGCGACAAATACTGCATGTGCGGTATGTGGTGCATAATGCCATGAAGAGGACTGTGCGAAATGGGTAGATGATCGAGGGAAACCGGCCAGCCCACCGGAATTTTTCAATTAACTGTTGCGAAAGGTGAGAGACGAATGCCGAAGGAGTTGAACTGGAGAATTCTGTTTATCATTGCGGTTACACTGGTGTGCCTGGTGTTGATCTATCCCACGGCACGTTACTTTATCCAGGTGACAACGAGGTCGGAGCCGCGCGATGCGCTCAGGCTACTGGAAACTAATTTTTCGGAGTACTTTCAAGCGGCAGAGCCTGAAACCAGTCGGCAATGGCGCGACTTTGAGACAAATCTGGATGAGCTTCTGGCTGTTAAGGATATTGTAAGCCAGCGTGATGCCATGTTGGATCAGCTGCAGGTGGTTCCTGCGAAGCGTGAGGAATTTCTCGGACTACTTAACGACCTGGCCGAGCAAAGTCGCCTGCAAAAGTTGCGCGACAAGAGCATCAAGCTGGGCCTGGATCTGCAGGGCGGTGTGGACGTGCTGCTTTCTGTTGATCTAGAAAAGGCGGCGCGTGATCGCTTGCGCACGATTCGCGACCGGATGAAGCGCACGTTCCAGAACAACGATATTGATGCTACCCTTGAGCTGAGAGAGAAGGCCCAATCAGTGCTGATCAAGCTTGAGGATCAGAAAGATTATCGCGCTGCGGCGCATATCGTAGACGATTTTCGGGACTACTTTGAGTCGTTCGATGTTGAGGATCTGAAGGAAGGACGTCTCGAGCTAACGTTGAGTCCGGAGGTGGCGAAGAACTATGCCAATGAGGCCATTGACAGTGCCTTGAAGGTGATTCGCCAGCGGGTGGATGAGTTGGGGGTAACCCAGCCATCAGTGGCGAAGCAAGGTGCCAATAGAATTCGGGTTCAGCTACCGGGTGAGCGTGACCCAGAGCGGGTCGTTCGGACAATTATTAAGCCCGCTACGCTGGAGTTTCGTCTGTTGCACGATCGCAACGAGGAGCTGGTGAAGACCCTGGTGGATGAAAAGGGAAATCTGCTTCCTGATGCGACTGTTCCGGCCGGTTATATTATCTTGAAGGGAGAAATCACTCGTCGTGACCCTGACACCGGAGCGACCACCACCCAGGAAGATGTGCCATTTCTAGTACGCGATAAAGCGGAAATTACTGGAAAGAATCTCGTGAATTCCTGGGTTAACTATAGCCAGGCGTCGCTTGAGAGCCCGGTTCAAGTATGGCTGGAGTTCGACCGTCAGGGGGGTAGAGACTTCCGCGACATAACGACAAATAACATTAATAAGAGGCTGGCGGTTATTCTCGACAACCACGTCTACTCTGCGCCGGTGATTGACGAGCCTATTCCGAATGGCATGTGCTTCATTCGGGGTAATTTCACCATGGAGGAAGCGCGGGAGCTCAGCCTGATACTCAAGGCAGGCGCACTACCAGCAGAGCTCAAGACGGAAGAGAAACGCGCAGTCGAGGCAACTCTGGGCACTGATTCGATCCGAAGCAGCGTGAAGGCATTAGTCTTTGGGGCAGCGCTCGTGGTCGTCTTCATGATTCTTTACTACGCCAGCGCGGGGCTGATTGCTGATTTTGCATTGCTCCTGAACATCTTGCTCATTCTCGCGGTGCTGGCAATGGCACGAGCCACCTTGACGCTCTCCGGTATTGGCGGCATTCTCCTGACCATTGGCATGGCCGTAGATGCGAATGTCTTGATCTACGAACGGGTTCGAGAGGAGGCGAAAGGTGGAAAACCGATCAAGGCTGCAGTCTCTAATGGATTTCGACGCGCGTTCAGGGTTATTCTTGATTCGAATATGACCACGCTCATTGCCGCACTCGTCTTGCTGCAATTTGCCGAAGGATCGGTGCAGGGCTTTGCCCTATGCATGACCATCGGGTTGCTGGCTAATCTCTATACGGGCCTCACGGTGACACACTCGCTTACAGACTTATGGGTGGGCGTGAGAAACAAAATTAATGTGGGCTGGCTGGCGATCATGCGGCACGCAAACGTGAAGTTTCTCAGTCTGCGACATGCGGCTTACGTCCTGTCAGGGGGCCTTTTTCTCTTGTGTCTGGGCACGCTGATAGCGAATAAGGGGCCGAACTATGCGGTGGATTTTAGCGGCGGCGTGGTTTCGGATGTAGCCTTTCACCAGACTACATCTACGAGTGAGGTACGCAAGGCCCTGACGCAAGCAGGAATCAGCGGTGGGCGGGTACAAAAGGTGGCAGGGGAGAATGAATATTCAGTTCGCATCAAGCTCATAGACAATGATCTTGAAAAGACGCAGGATACCCTGGAGACGGCACTGCGAGATTATTTTGGCGCGGACACTTTAACTGTTCTTGGCACGCAGAGCATTGGCAATGAGATTGGACAGGAGTTTGCACAAATTGCCCTTACCGCGGTGATTATTGCGGCCATCTGTATTCTTATCTACATCTGGTTCAGGTTTCAACTGGCATTCGGAGCGGCGTCGGTCGTGGCCTTGCTTCATGATTCTTTTATAACGCTTGGCCTCATCACACTGCTTAATCGTGAGGTCAGTCTAACTGTGGTGTCGGCCCTGCTGATGGTGATTGGCTATTCGATTAATGACACGATTGTGATATTTGACCGGATTCGAGAAAACATGCGCTCAGTGTTTGGCAAGAGTTTTCGCGAAATTGCGGATATGAGTATTAATCAGTCGCTCAGCCGGACGTTTATTACGTCTGGGACATCGCTGATGGTTATTCTATCTATGTATCTGCTGGGAGGGAAAGGCCTGAATGATTTTGCGCTGACGTTGCTGATTGGGATCACTATTGGGACCTATTCGTCGAGCTTTGTTGCCACACCGCTGGTCTATGAATACAGTAAGTGGAAGGGACTGCGCACAGAGAAGGAAAAAAAGGAACGAAAGATTCAGTATAAAACCACTCGGGTGGCAAAGTGAGAAGGGGTAATTAAGGAGGGAAGGATCATTGAAAGAGTACACCACAGAACAGCTGCGCAACGTGGCGCTGGCAGGTCACACTAGCGCGGGGAAAACAACGCTGGCCGAGGCACTTCTCTATGCGCTGAAATTTACTGATCGGCTTGGGCGCGTGGATGAAGGCAATACCATTTCAGATTATGATCCGGAGGAAATTAAACGAAATCTCTCTATCAATGCGTCTGTGCTGCCGGTTGAGTACAAAGAATTTAAGATAAATGTGCTTGATGTTCCTGGGTATCGCGATTTCATCGGCGAAATTAAGAGCTGTCTGCGAGTGGCTGACGCAGCGATACTCGTGCTTGACGCCACAGCGGGCGTTGAGGTGGGCACGGAGTTTGCCTGGGAGTACGCGGAGGAATACGGTGTGCCACGGGCATTCTTTGTGAATAAGCTGGATAAGGAGCGAGCCGATTTCGCGGCCACCATGCAGAGTATTCGGGACGTCTTTGGAGTTCGTGCTGTGCCGGTCGTGCTTCCGGTTGGCAAGGAAGCGCAGCTGGAGGGTTTGATTGATCTTCTCCAGATGAAGATGATTACAGAGGAGCACGGTGGAAAGGCCACGAGCGGGCCGATACCTGAAGCACTCAGGGCAGAGGCAGAAGCTGCGCGCGCCGAGCTGGTCGAGGCCGCGGCTGAAGGCGATGACGAGTTGACGATGAAGTTTCTCGATGACCAGCCACTGAGCGAAGAGGAAATTCGGCGGGGACTGAAGGAAGGCATGATGGCAGGCACGCTTTTCCCGGTGCTTTGCGGGGCAGCGGCACGCTCGCTCGGATTAGAGAGTCTACTGAACTTTGTAGTGTCCTGCTTTCCATCACCCCTTGAGCGGCCTGGAATGGTGGGAAAAGTTGCCGGGGGAGACAAGGATATGGAGCGCCGCTATGACGTGTCGCAGCCATTTTCCGCATTCGTCTTTAAGACGGTTTCTGATCCCTATGCGGGCCGGTTGAGCTTTTTTAAAATCATTTCTGGTTCCCTGAGCAGCGACTCGGTGGTTTACAACAGTACCAAGAGCACGGAAGAAAGGATCAGCCACTTACTCTGCGTAAGGGGCAAAAAGCAAGAGAATGTGCACCAGTTGGTCGCTGGTGACATTGGGGTAGTTGCAAAGCTCAACGCCACCACGACGAATGATACACTCTGTGAGATGAACCATCAGATTGAATATCCACCAACGGCGTTGCCCCCGTTGACATATTCCATGGCGATAGTGGCCAAATCGAAGACAGATGAAGAGAAGGTTGGCCTCGCAATGCATCGCCTGATTGAACAGGATTCCACATTGTCGCTGCGCCGGGACGCGGAAGTGCGGCAGACGATTCTCTCCGGTATGGGTGACATGCACTTGGATGTAGCTGTGAGCCGTCTGCGCCAGCAGTCTAACGTCGATATTGATCTAGGGGAACCGCGTGTGCCTTACAAAGAGACGATCACCCGGAAAGCTGAGGGGCAGAGCAAATATAAGAAGCAATCAGGCGGGCGCGGCCAGTATGGAGACGTCTGGCTGCGGCTTGAGCCACTCCCTCGCGGAACCGGTTCTGAATTTTCGTGGAAAATCGTTGGCGGAGTGATTCCGAGTAAGTATGAACCGTCAGTGCATAAAGGCATTAATGAAACGATGGAGAAGGGGATTCTTGCCGGCTACAAGGTAGTGGACGTTAAGACCGATTGCTATGATGGCTCATACCATTCCGTAGATTCGTCGGACATCGCCTTCAAAATTGCCGCATCAATGGCGTTTAAAAAAGTGGCGCTCGAGGCAAGTCCTATTCTGCTCGAGCCGATTATGAATCTGAAAGTTACAGTGCCAGAGAACTTCATGGGCGACGTGATGGGCGACTTGAGCGCGAAACGTGGCCGCATTATGGGCAATCTCTCCCATGGGCGAAAGATTGTAATTGAGGCGCAGGTGCCGCTTGCCGAGATGTTTGCGTATTCCAAGGAGTTACGGTCGCTGACTCAGGGACGTGGCTTATACGAGATGGAATTCTCGCACTACGAGCCGGTGCCGTCAAACCTGCAGGAAAAGGTTATTGCCGACGCGGCCGAGCGAAAGAAAGAAGAGGAAGGCTAGGCCGATAAAGGCCTAAGCCGGGCAAATAGAGCCACGGATCAGCACGGGTCTTATTATGTATCCGTATTCATCCGTGGCTTTATCTTTCAAATGCTTCAGTGCGCGTATGCGCGGGGTGAGTGTCGAAATTAAGCCCCCAGCCAGGTAGGGATGCTCTGAGCGGTCGGAAGACCATATGTGGCCTGGTACAGCAACGCTGCGTGCAGGCATCTGGAGGGGCGCCGTCCACGGTTCTGTATTTATGGACTACGTGCGCCCGAAGAACATCTTCATTTCGCGAAACAAGTCCTCTTCGTTGCACTGATACACTTTTCGCGCCGGCAATGAGTGGAGAAAAATCGTTCCATATTGTCGGGTGATGACGCGACGGTCGAAAATCAGCACAGCGCCTCGGTCTGTCCGACTCCGAATTAACCTCCCGAATCCCTGTTTGAATTTAATCACAGCATGGGGAACTTCCAACTCATAAAACGGATCCTTGCCCTGCTTTTCCAGGAATTCCGCACGAGCTTCCAGGATTGGCTCAGAAGGGACTTGAAAGGGCAGTTTGGTTAAGAGCAAGCACTGAAGCGCTTCCCCTTTAACATCTACTCCTTCCCAGAAGCTTGACGTCGCAAACAGTACGGAGGGGACATTCTGTTTAAACTTGCTCAGGAGGCGATGGCGATTCTCGCTTCCCTGCTTCAGGCACATATATCCAAGCGTCTGAGCAATGGGACTCAGGGCCTCGTACATTGCGTTGAGCAACCTGTAAGAAGTAAAAAGCACGAATGCCCGGCCTTCGGAAATTACAATTGACTTCACGATGAGCTGTTTTAAACGGTCGGCGTAGTGCGGGGTGTTCGGCTCAGGGATATCAACCGGGACACCCACGAAGGCCTGCTGTTCGTAGTCAAATGGGGTGTCAAGCTGGAGCAGAATGAGGCGAGCGGTTCGTTCCACAGTTCGGGGCCGAGACGGCTTGCCGCGCTTGTGGGATTGCGCGGTTGGCCGCTTTTTGGCGGCTGTCGTTGTATGGTCACGCAGCTGATAGGATTGTAAGCCCAGACGGTTGCGTATATAATCGAAGTTGTTATCTACAGTCAGGGTGGCTGACGTCATCACAATGGTTTTATGTGCTTCATAGACGGCGCGCTGCATGCTCTGACTTATGTCAATGGGCGCTGAATGGAAGCGCAGGGCTGGTGGCTTCTGATTTTGTGGTCCAACATACTCAAACCAGTGACAAAAGGCCTCATTGCGCGAATAGAAGAAGCGGAGTTTGGCTGCTGCATTTTCCAGGCGGAGGGCCTGGGCGCGCAAGTCAAGCAGGAGAGAGGTCAGCTCTTCCCGTTCCGACTCAGACAACTGTGCAGTGGCCTTGAGCAGTGCCTTGATCTGGCCGGTAAACGCGGTAATTCCGGCTGTTATGCTCTTAATCGCCTCGTTTACCGCTGTGTTCCAGAACGACGAACAGGCCAATCTTTCAGTCACGCGCAGCTTTATGTCTTGCTCTGCTGTTTGCCCGCTCGCTTCCAGGTATTTCTGCAGTTCCTCGATCACGTGATCAAAGGCTGCGTTAATGGTTTCAAGCAGAGCATGGCGTTCAGGAATAAGCTCATTGTGAATTGCCTCGAGTATCTGGCTGGTCGTGGTTTTTGGCTCCTTTTTCGATAGGGCAAAGAGCTTTTTCGCGAGAAAAGGAAGAAGGCCTTTATTCTCTTTCTGGCTTGATACCAGGCGGCCAAGAAACCGTAGCAAGCCCCGTCGGGTGATGCGGTGGCTGAAGTAAGAGGTGGCAACGTCCTCCAGGTTGTGCGCCTCGTCGAACACGATGCGATCAAAGGGCGGAAGGATCGCCGCAGTGGTGTAATTGTCAGTTTCCTGGCGCAGGGCAAGGTCGGCCATGAGCAGATGATGGTTGGCTACGACGATATCAGCTCGTGCCGCACGCCGCCGCGCCGTGTAGAAGAAGCATTTTTCATAGTACGGGCAACGAATACGCAGGCAATTGTCATACTCGCTCTGGAGCTGCTCCCAGAGGCGTTCGTTCGGCTGTACATTGAGATCTCCCAGGCTGCCATCCTGTGTTTTGTCTGCCCACGCTATCAACTCATTGAGCCCCACCCGCAGCGATCTATCCTCAAGAGCCAGAGGCTCGGTTTTGAGATAAGCGGCCTTACGAAGACAAATGTAGTTGTTGCGGCCTTTCATCAAAACGCTTGCAAACTTGAGTCCCGCACATTTCTGCAGCAGGGGTATATCCTTGTGAATGAGCTGCTCCTGGAGATTTATGGTGTTGGTTGAGATAATAACCCGCTCTTGATTCTTCAGACTCCAGAGCACCGCTGGGATCAGGTAGGCCAGCGATTTTCCCGTGCCGGTGCCTGCTTCAATTACGGCAATGGCATCTGTATTGAAGGCCGTTACAATACACGAAGTCATATCGTATTGCTGCGGGCGATACTCGAATTCAGGGAAGTTGCGGGCGAGCGGGCCCTCCGGACTGATGAGCGAGAGGCATTCGTCGGGGCTGAGTGGCTCGATGCGCTTCTCGACCACTGGTTTCACAACTACGTAGACGCGTGTGCACTCGTTGTCAATAATGTACGACCCTATGTTCATACTCCCAAGAGAAGAGGCGATGTCAATGTCAGCGCCGGAAGGTTCCAGTGGGCCATCGGGATGGTTATGAATTACGACATCGCCCGGCTTGGCGAGCTGGAGTAGCACTGGAACTGCGTTTTGATTGCCAAAGGCATGGGGCTCAACTTCAATTACACACTGCTCAGCATTGACCTTAGCGATAAAAAAGACTTCATTGCCTCTATTATCCGCGATGGCCGCGCGCATTTCATCGCGGCATTTTTTGCTAATAAGGCGGGTAATATTGGCGGTAGACCGCACCGGCTGTTTCTGAGTGTCAGACATAGTGTTTTAGATTCTCATGGAAAGTTGTTAAAGGCATTCTACGCGAACCGTCGCTCGGGCTATTATTGAGATTTGTATAGATAACGGTACAGCATGTGGGGGCGTTTAATTAAACGCCCCTACAACTATGCGTGGCATCCGCCTAGGCGGATG